>NZ_JBSFPS010000176.1:0-20965 GCF_053588315.1 Streptosporangium sp. NPDC003464
CCCGGCGGCCGCGCCGATCCGCGCGGCCGAGCGGGAGGCGAGGTCGAGGGCCCGGCGCACGTCCGCGTGGACGAGCCGGCCCGCCCGCTTCACGACCCGGCCGGCGACGATCACGGTGTCCACGTTGCTCGTGTCGGCGCAGGTCACCACCGCGCCGATCGGGTCGTGCAGCGGCGCGAGGTTGAGGGCGTCGGCGCGGAGCAGGACGAGGTCCGCCTGCTTGCCCGGCCGCAGCGACCCGATCCGGTCCTCCAGGCCGAGGACCCGCGCCCCCTCGACCGTCGCCATCCGCAGCACCTCGCCCGTGGTCAGCGATCCGCCCTGGACCCGCTCGGCGGCGAAGGCGGCGCGCATGACGGCGAACAGGTCACCCGGCGCGTCGGTGACGGTGTCGACGCCGAGTCCCGTCGGGATCCCGAACTCGCGGAACCTGCCGGTCTCCGGGTGCCCGTGCCCCATCTGCGACTCCACGACGGGGGCGACCGAGGCGGTGCCGCCGCTGCCGGCGATGAGCCTCATGGCCTCGTCGGTGAAGCCGTTGCCGTGCACGAACATCACGTCGGGCCCGAGCAGCCCGCTCCGGTGCAGCCGCTCGACCGCCCCGGTCCCGGTCGCGTGCAGGCTGATCGGGAACCCGAGCTCCCGGGCCAGCCGCCAGTCGGCCTCGGCCGTGCCGACCGAGCCGTAGACCGGTCCCCACGCCGCCAGAGCCGGGGTCACCAGGCCGGACAGGCCCAGCGATGCGACCCTGCGTACCTCTCCCTCACGGCGTGCGGCGTCGTCGCTGCCCGGATGCGCGTAGGCGAAGACGGCGCGGATCCCCGAATCGCGCAGGGCGTCGATCGCGGCGTCGGTGTGCGCCGGGGTGAGCTGGATGTGCGACCAGTCGTAGAGCGTGGTGACACCGGCGTTGAGCGCCTCCAGCGCGCCCCACAGGTTGGCGGCGTAGACGTCCTCGGCCTGGAAGGCGGGGGCGAGCCGGCCCAGGACGAGGCTGAGGTAGTCGCCCAGCGTCGTGTCGGCCGCGATGGAGCGGAGCACGCTCTGCCACAGGTGGCGGTGGGTGTCCACGAAGCCTGGCAGCACGATCCGGCCGGCCGCGTCGACGACCTCGACGCCGTCGAGCGCGGCGTCGAGCGCGGCGCCGAGCCCGGGGCCCACCGCGGCGATCACGCCGTCCTCGATGAGCACGTCCGCCCCCGGCAGGACATGGGGTTCCGGATCGGTGTCGATCACGGTTCCGTCGGTGATGAGCATGCGCACGGGAGGCCCTCTTTCATAAAAGCAATCAATAAAGCTTTCCTAAAAGCTATCAGGGGAGAGGGATATCCTCAATCCCATGGGACGGCGAGACACCACGCGGCGCGACCACGTCGACGAGATGATGGAGGGGTGGCGGGCCGAGCTCCCCGAGGCCGCCACCGTCCAACTGGAGATCATCAAGCGCACCGGCCGGCTGAAGGCCCTCGTCGAGGAGACCACCCAGGCCGTGCTCGGCGAGTACGGCCTGACCTACGCCGAGTTCGACGTCCTGGCGACACTGCGCCGGGCCGGGGCCCCCTACCGCCTCAAGCCCAGCCGGCTGGCCTCCCGCTCCTCGCTCACGACGGGCGGCACGAGCAACATCCTGCAGCGGCTCACCACCGCCGGACTCGTCGAGCGCGAGCCCGACCCCGCCGACGGCCGCAGCTCCTGGGTCCGCCTGACGCCCGCGGGCGCCCGGCGGGCCGAGGAGCTCGCCCTGGCCACGACCGAGGCCCACGGGGAGCTGCTCGCCGGCGTCCCGCAGGAGACCGCCCGGGCACTGGCCGACCTGCTGCGCGAGGTGCTCCTCGCCCTCGGCGACCGGCCGGCCGTCTCCCGCCGGGGCTGAGCGCGCGGCCGCGCGGGCGGGCTCAGCCGGTTTCCGGGGTGCCCGTGATCACCTGGGGGAGCTGCGGGGCGAAGCGCTCCGGCGGGTGCTCGGGCGAGGACTCGTCGGTCTCCTCCGCCCAGCCGATGCGGTCGAGGCGGAAGACCCGCGCGTCCTGCCGGAGGCGGCACATGCCCACGAGATACCAGTGGCCGCCGCGCCCGCCCACGAAGATCGCCGGCTCCACCTCACGCGTGGTGACCCGGCCCTTGTGGTCCTCGTATCGGATCCGCAGCACCCTGCGGTGGAGCAGCGCCTGCCCGATCACGCGCGAGACCCGGGGGTAGGGCTCCGGCTCGACGGCGGCGTGCACCCGGACGGCCGACCCCCCGGCCCCGGCGCCCTCGACGTCCCCGGCGCTCTCGATGCTCTCGACGTCCTCGGCGGGCGACATCGCGGCGACCAGCTTGCGCAGGGCGCTGCGGGCGTGGCGGGCCGAGGGGTCGCCCCCCGCCCGCTCGAGCGCCGCGACGACCGCCGCCGCCTCGGCCGGGGTGAGGTCGAGCGGCGGCAGGGACATGCTCTTGCCGAGGGCGTAGCCGCCGCGCCTGCCCGGCTCGGCGTATATCGGCACCCCCGACCGCTGGAGCGCGGAGATGTCGCGCTCGACGGTGCGGACGCTCACCTCGAACCTGGCGGCGAGCTCCCGCGCCGACCGGGAACGGGGCGAGATCGCGCGGAGCTCCTCGACCAGGGCGTAAAGCCGATCCGTACGGTTCACACTTGCGACGTTACGCGGCGATACCGACACTCCAGATGAGAGGCAATCCCTTTGCCGTAGTTGAACAGACAAAACAGCATCGATAGCCTGTGCCGACACATCTCATTGGAGTTCGATGGCCGCAGGACCGAAACACCCACTGGCAGCAGGACAGCGTCCTCCGCACGAGCCCGCCTCCTCCGGCTCGAAGGCCACCAAGGTCATCACGCTCACCGGCATCGGTGTCGTCTCGCTGCTCCTCATCGGCTACTGCGCGGCCCAGGACGACTACGAAGAGGTCGGCGCCGACTGCGTGGATCTCAACAGCTACCAGCCGGACGGCTCCTACACGGTCGTGGACGAGGATTACTGCGACGACGACCACGTCCACTACTCCGGCTCCCGCGGCGCCTACGGCTGGTACTACGGAGGTGTGCGGTCCGGGGCGCGGATCCTGCAGGGCACCACCGTGCGCCCCTCGGACGTCAGGATCACAAGCCGTAACGGCACCGTGATCCAGCGCGGCGGCTTCGGCGGCCGCAGCGGCTGGGGCAGCGGGAGCTGAGCCCGGGCAGATGCGACGCGAAACCTCGCTCCCCCGGGACGGCTGGGAGAGCATCATCGAAGGCCACGGTCTGGCCTACCACCGTTCGGCCCACCCCGACGGCCTCGCCCGCCCCTACTGGGACGAGGGCGTGCAGTACGTCTTCTCCATGGACGAGGTCCTCGACCTGGAGAACCAGGTCGAGGAGCTGCACCGGATGTGCCTGCACGCGGTGGAGCACGTCATCGAGCACGGCCGCTACGCCGACTTCGCCGTCCCCGAATGGGTGGCGCCGGAGATCGCCCGCTCCTGGGAGCGGAGCGACCCCCACCTGTTCGGCCGCTTCGACCTGCGCTACGACGGGACCGGCCCCGCCAAGCTGCTGGAGTACAACGCCGACACCCCGACCAGCCTGCTGGAGAGCTCGGTCGTGCAGTGGTTCTGGCTGCGCGACCGCTACCCCGACGACGACCAGTGGAACTCCATCCACGAGCGGCTGATCGACCGGTGGCAGCAGATAGCGGCCGGGCTGCCCACCGGGCCGGCGCACTTCGCCTGGACCAACATGGACGAGACCGGCGAGGAGGCGATGACCCTCGCCTACCTCCAGGAGACCGCCGACCAGGCCGGGCTGAAGACTGTCGCGGTGGCCATGGAGGACATCGGCTGGGACAGCCTCAACCTGCGGTTCGTGGACATGGAGCGCCGGGTGATCCGCTCGCTGTGCAAGCTGTACCCGTGGGAGTGGGCGGTGGCCGACCCGTTCGGCGACCGGGCGGTACGCCAGCAGGTCTCGATGACCTGGATCGAGCCGCTGTGGAAGATGCTGCTGTCCAACAAGGCGCTGCTCGCGGTGCTCTGGGAGCTGTATCCCGGGCATCCGAACCTGCTGCCGGCCTACCTCGACGGCCCCCGGGACATGCCCTCCTACATCGCGAAACCGCTGCTCGGCCGGGAGGGCGCGAGCATGCGGATCATCACCCCCGGCGACCGGGTCGAGACCTCCGGCGGCTACGGCGCCGAAGGGCACGTCTACCAGGAGTTCCAGGCGCTGCCCGTCTTCGACGGCTGGCGTCCCGTGCTCGGCGCCTGGGTCGTACACGACGAGGCGGCCGGGGTCGGCATCCGTGAGACCTCAGGGTTCATCACCGACGACACGTCGTCCTTCGTCCCGCACCGCATCGAACTCTGAACCCTGGAGAACCACATGAGTCCCACCCCCCAGCCCAGCCTGCTCCCCGCCCCGATCGGCGCCGAGACCATCTCCCTCGCCGAGACCCTCGGACGCGGCGCGCTCGCCGTCGTCTCCTACGCGGCGCTCGGCGTGATCCTGCTGATCATCGGCTTCTACGTCATCGACATGGCCATCCCCGGCAAGCTCAGCCACCTGATCAAGACCGACCGCAACCCCAACGCCACCCTGCTCACCGGCTCCGGCCTGGCCGCGGTGGGACTGATCGTCGCGGCCTCCATCTGGTCCTCCGGCGGAGCCCTGCACGAAGGGCTGCTGGCGACCGCGGTCTTCGGCCTGGTGGGCATCGCCGTGCAGACGGTGGCGATGGTCGCCTTCGACAAGGTCGCCGGGATCTCGGTCCGCGAGCTGGTCAGCGAGCCCGACCCGCAGCCCGGCGCCCGCCTTCTCGCGGTCACCCACCTGGTCATCGGCCTGATCACCGCCGTCGCCGTCATCTGACCCACCGCCGGCCGGCGCCCCGCCTGTGCGCGGATCGCACAGGATCGCGGCCCGCGCGCTGTGCGGTCCGACGGCTGGCGCATCTCGTGCGACCTGGCACTCTTAGTGACGTGAGGGAGCGGAGCGAGCGAGGCAGCAGACACGGTGACGTCATGGTCGAGCCCGGCGCGGAGGAGGCCGACCAAGACCGCGTGCGGGAAGACACCACGCGCAGGCTGGAGCGGGCCATGGGCACGCTGGGCACGGCCGCCATGGCGAGGATGGACGACCGGCTGATGTGGTTCCGCGCCCTGTCCGCCGAGGACAGGTCGTGGGTCGGGCTGGTGGCCCAGGCCGGGATCGCCGCGTTCGTGGAGTGGTTCCAGCACGCCGGGGAGGGCCGTCCGACCCCCAGCATCGAGTTCTTCGGCACCGCTCCCCGCGAGCTCAAGCGCTCCATCTCCCTGCAGCAGACCGTGGACATCGTCCGGATCGTGGTCGAGGTGGTCGAGGCGCAGACCGGGGACCTGGCCGCGCCCGGCGGGGAGGACCAGCTCCAGCAGGCGATGCTCCGCTACACCCGTGACGTCGCCTTCGCCGCCGCCCAGGTCTACGCGCGGGAGGCCGAGGCGCGCGGCGCCTGGGACGCGCGCCTGGAGGCGCTGATCGTCGACGCGCTGGTGCGGGGCGAGGTCGACGACGGCCTGCACTCGTGGGCCGCCGCGCTGGGCTGGACCTCCTCCCCCGTGGTCGTGCTGGCCGGGCAGACGCCCGACGACGACCCCCAGGCGGTGATCGACGGGCTGCGCGACCGGGGGCGCAGATCCGGCCTGGACATGCTGGCCGGGGTCCAGGGCGACCGGCTGATCGTGATCGTGGGCGGCGCGGACAACGTCGCCACCGCGGCCAGGCACGTGGTGCCGCGCTTCGGTCCGGGACCGGTCGTGATCGGTCCCGAGGTGAACGACCTGCACGCGGCGGCGCGCTCGGCGCGGGCCGCGATCGCCGGCCTGCGGGCCGCCTCCGGGTGGCCGGACGCGCCCCGGCCGGTCCACGCCGAGGACCTGCTGGCCGAGCGGGCGATCGACGGCGACGCCGACGCCAGGGGCCAGCTGATCGAGAACGTCTACCTTCCGCTGGTGGGCACGCCGCTGCTCGACACGCTCGCGACCTACCTCGAACAGGGCACATCCCTGGAGGCCACGGCCCGCCTGCTCTTCGTGCACCCGAACACGGTGCGCTACCGTCTACGGAAGATCACCGAGCTGACCGGATACCAGCCCACGGAGGGCCGCTCCGCATTCACCCTCCAGGTGGGACTCATCCTCGGCCGGCTGTCCGAAATGACTGCGCCCTAGCCTCCTTCTTTAACCTGCATGAAACCACCGCTGTAGGCTTCCTACAAAACTATGTGGATAAAGTTCGTTCGTATCCTTATCCGTGTAGCGGACTCCTACAGGGCAGGCTGGATTTCGTGCTCGTCATCGTCGCTCCGGGCCAAGGCGCCCAGACCCCAGGCTTCTTGGCTCCATGGCTTGAAATACCGGGCGTGGCTGACCGTATGTCCGCCTGGTCCGACCTGGTCGACCTCGACCTGGTCGCCTACGGCACCACCGCCGACGCGGACGCGATCCGTGACACCGCGGTCGCCCAGCCACTGCTCGTGGCCGCCGGGCTGGCCGTGGCGGAGGTCCTCGGGACCTCCCCCGCCGTCGTCGCCGGGCACAGCGTCGGGGAGCTGACCGCCGCCGCCCTGGCCGGGGTCCTCACCCCCGAGCAGGCCCTGACCCTGGTCCGCGAGCGCGGCCAGGCCATGGCCAAGGCCGCCGCCGTGACCGAGACGGGCATGGTCGCCGTCCTCGGCGGTATCGAGGACGACGTGCTCGCGGCCATCGACAGGCACGGCCTCACCCCGGCCAACATCAACGGCGCCGGGCAGATCGTGGCCGGCGGCACGCTGGCGCAGCTCGAGGCGTTCAAGGCCGAGCCGCCCGCGCGGGCCCGGCTGATCCCGCTCTCGGTCGCCGGCGCCTTCCACACGGTGCACATGGCCACGGCCGTCGACCGCCTGCGCGAGGCCGCCGCCGGCATCACGCCCGGCGACCCGTCCGCCGTCCTGCTGTCCAACGCGGACGGCGCGGTGGTCACCAGCGGCGCCGAGTTCGTGGAGCGCCTGATCAACCAGGTGGCCAACCCGGTCCGCTGGGACGCCTGCATGGCCACGATGGCCGCCCAGGGCGTCACCGCGATGATCGAACTGCTCCCCGGCGGCACCCTCACCGGCCTGGCCAAGCGCGCGCTGCGCGGCGTGGCCACGGTCGCCCTGAAGACCCCCGACGACCTGGACGCGGCCCGCGGGGTTCTCAGTGGATCGGCCTGACGCCGGCGCGGTGGGCACGACGGCCTGCGGGGCACAGGCGGCCCACGCAGCTAACGAGAAGTGGTGAGCGACGGATGAAGATCATGAACGGCGCGCCGGGCGCGAAGATCCTGGCCTTCGGCCACTACCAGCCGTCGAAGATCGTCACCAACGACGATCTGTCGGCCACCATGGAGACCAACGACGAGTGGATCCGCAGCCGCGTCGGCATCCAGGAGCGCCGGATCGCCCCCGAGGGCGAGTCCGAGATCGACCTGGCGGTGCAGGCCGGCGGCAAGGCCCTCGCCGCGAGCGGGCTGTCGGCCGCCGACATCGACCTGGTGATCGTCGCCACCTGCACGCTGGAGACGCAGATCCCCAACGCGGCCGGCCGGGTGGCCACCCGGCTCGGCATCGACGCCCCCGGCGCGTTCGACGTGAACACCGCCTGCTCCGGCTTCTGCTACGCGCTGGCCGTCGCCAACGACGCGATCCGCGCGGGCTCGGCCACCAACGTGCTGGTCATCGGCACCGAGAAGCTCTCCCAGTGGATCGACTGGACCGACCGGGCCACCGCGGTGATCTTCGCTGACGGCGCGGGCGCCGCGGTCGTCGGCCCGTCCGACACCCCTCGCATCGGCCCGGTGGTGTGGGGCAGCGCCGGCGACAAGTCCGACGCGATCATCATCAGGGACCGCGACTCCTTCCTGCACCAGGAAGGCCAGACCGTGTTCCGCTGGGCGACCACCGCGCTCCACCCGGTGGCCAAGGAGATCTGCGAGCGTGCCGGGGTGGACCCCGCCGACCTCGCGGCCTTCGTGCCCCACCAGGCCAACCTGCGCATCATCGAGGCCATCGCGCGTAAGATCGGCGCCGACAACGCCGTCATCGCCAAGGACATCGTGCTGGCGGGCAACACCTCCGCGGCCTCGATCCCGCTGGCGCTGTCCCGGATGATCGAGCGCGGCGAGGTCCAGTCGGGCGGGCTCGCCCTGCTGCTGGGCTTCGGCGCCGGCCTGACCTATGCCGGTCAGGTCGTCGAGATCCCTTGAGACCTGTACGGTCCCGCCGTACGGAACTCGTACGGCTCGCCGTACGGAAACAGAACTTGCACGGCTCGCCGTGCAGAACAAGAAGAAACCGAATCCAAGGAGAACACGCGACATGGCTCTGACCGAGCAGGAGATCCTCGCTGGTATCGGCAAGATCATCAACGAGATCACCGGCATCCCGGCCTCCGAGGTCAGCCCGGAGAAGAACTTCGTGGACGACCTCGACATCGACTCGCTGTCCATGGTCGAGATCGCCGTCGCCGCCCAGGACGAGTTCGGCGTCGAGATCCCGGACGAGCAGCTCAAGAACCTCAAGACCGTCAAGGACGTCATCAGCTTCATCCAGAGCTGAGAAATCTTGAACCTTCCCGGATTCGACCCGCGATTCACAAGGAGCGCAAGAACGTGAACACAGACCAGGTACGTGTCGTCGTCACCGGGCTCGGCGCGACGACGCCTCTCGGTGGGGACGCCGCCTCGTCCTGGTCGGCGCTTCTCGCCGGTCAGTCCGGGGTCCGCAACCTCACCGAGGACTGGGTCGACTCGGTCCCGGTGAAGTTCGCCGCCGTGGCCGCCGTGGACCCGACCGAGGTGCTGCCCCGGCCGGAGGCACGGCGGCTTGACCGGGCCGAGCAGTTCGCGCTGGTCGCGGCCCGCGAGGCCTGGGCGCACGCCGCGATCGACAAGGTCGACCCGGAGCGCCTGGGCGTGGTCGTGGGCAGCGGGATCGGCGGTATCACCACGATCCTCGCCGCCTACGACACCTTCAAGGAGAAGGGCTGGCAGCGGCTGTCGCCGTACACCGTCCCGATGCTGATGCCGAACGGCGCGGCGGGCTGGATCGGCATCGAGATCGGCGCCCGTGCCGGCGTGCACGCCACCGTGAGCGCCTGCGCCACCGGCGCGGAGTCGATCGGCTACGCCATCGAGATGATCCGCTCCGGACGCGCCGACGTGGTCGTGGCCGGCGGCACCGAGGCTGCCATCCACCCGCTGAACATCGGCTCCTTCGCCGCCATGCGCGCCATGTCCACCCGCAACGACGAGCCCGAGCTCGCCTCGCGGCCGTGGGACAAGAACCGTGACGGGTTCGTCCTCGGTGAGGGCGCCGGCATCGTCGTGCTGGAGTCGGAGGCGCACGCCCTCGCGCGCGGCGCCAAGATCTACGCCGTCGCCGCCGGTGTCGGCTACTCGGCCGACGCCCACCACATCGCCCAGCCGGAGCCGACCGGCGCCGGGGTCATGCTGGCCATGCGCCGCGCCCTGGAGAACTCCGGTCTCACCGGCCAGGACATCAAGCACGTCAACGCGCACTCCACCTCCACCCCCGCCGGTGACGTGGTGGAGACCATCGCGATCAGGGAGGTCATCGGCAGCCACCCGCTGGTCAGCGGCACCAAGTCGATGACCGGCCATCTGCTCGGCGGTGCCGGCGGCATCGAGTCCGTCTTCACCATCATGGCGCTGCACGAGCGGATCGCGCCCGGCACGATCAATCTCGACGACCTCGACGACGGCGTCGAGGTCGACATCGTGCGCGGCGCGCCGCGCAAGCTGCCCGACGGTCAGATCGCGGCGATCAACAACTCCTTCGGGTTCGGTGGACACGACGTCGCCGTGGCCTTCACCAGCGTCTGACAACCTTCACCAGCATCTGACAAGGAGCTAGTGATGACTGTGCTCGACAACAGGGTGGTGACCGACGCCTCCGACAAGGAGGCCACCGATCCCCGTGATCCTCAGGTCCGCCTGGCGGCCCTGTTCGACGAGGGATCGGTCCGGCTGATCACTCCTGTGGACCGCAGCGGCGTTCTCTCCGCGACGGGCCGCGTCGAGGGCGTGCCCGTGGTGGCGTTCGTCAGCGACCCCCGCGTCCAGGGCGGCGCCATGGGCAGCGAGGGCTGCGAGCACATCGTGCACGCCTACGACGTCGCGGTCCGCGAGCGCGTCCCGATCATCGGCGTGTGGCATTCGGGCGGCGCCCGCCTGGCCGAGGGCGTGGAGTCGCTGCACGCGGTCGGCCGCGTGTTCGCGGCGATGACCCGCGCCTCCGGCGTGGTCCCGCAGCTGTCCGTGGTGGTCGGCCCCGCGGCCGGCGGGGCCGCGTACGGCCCGGCGCTGACCGACGTCGTGATCCTGGCCGACGAGGGCCGCATCTTCGTCACCGGTCCCGACGTGGTGCGCAGCGTGACCGGCGAGCAGATCGACATGGCCGCGCTGGGCGGCCCCGAGCCGCACAGCAAGCGCAGCGGCGTCGTGCACATCGTCACCAAGTCGGAGACCGACGCCTACGTCCAGGCCCGGCGCCTGGCGGTGCTCCTGGGCCACCAGGGCCGGGTCCGCACCGAGGTCGAGGAGATCGACTTCTCCGGCCTGCTGCCGGACAACGCCCGCCGCGCCTACGACGTCAAGCCCCTCGTCAAGGGGCTGCTCGACGAGCCGGGCGTCGAGCTGCACGCCAAGTGGGCGCCCAACATCGTCACCACACTGGGCCGTCTCGGGGGCCGGACCGTCGGTGTGATCGCCAACAACCCCATGCGCCTGGGCGGCTGCCTCGACTCGCTGTCGGCGGAGAAGGCCGCCCGGTTCGTCCGGATGTGCGATGCCTTCGGGGTGCCACTGGTCGTCCTGGTGGACGTCCCCGGCTACCTCCCCGGCGTGGGCCAGGAGCACGACGGCGTGGTCCGCCGCGGCGCCAAGCTCCTGCACGCCTTCGCCGAGGCCTCCGTGCCGCGGATCACGCTGGTGACCCGCAAGGCGTACGGCGGCGCCTACATCGCGATGAACTCCCGCTCGCTGGGCGCCACCAAGGTCTTCGGCTGGCCGACCACCCAGATCGCGGTCATGGGGGCGGTCGCCGCGGTCCGCGTCCTCAAGCGCCGCGAGCTCGCGGCCGCGCCCGAGGAGGAGCGCGCGGCCCTGGAGGCCCGGCTCGCCGAGGAGCACGAGATCGTCGCCGGCGGCCTCGACCGGGCCATCGAGCTCGGCGTGGTGGACGAGGTCGTCAAGCCCGAGGAGACCCGCGGCGCCATCGCCAGGGTGCTGGCCCAGGCCACCCCCGCCCGCGGCGCCCACGGCAACATCCCGCTCTGACCTGATTCGATCCTGATTCGACGGAGCCCCCGCCGGTCCGCACCGGCGGGGGCTCCGTGCGTTGTGGGGCACCACCGTGGGCCCACCACGGCGGCGCGGCGGGTGCGGTGCCGTGTCGTGTTGTGGCCGCCCCTGGCCTCCGCCACAGCCCGTGGCAATGCCCTGCCGTGTCCTCCATGACCTCCGCCACAGCCTGTGGGCGGTGCCGTGCGGTGCCCTCCCTGGCCTCCGCCACAGCCCGTGGCAATGCGGTGCCGTGTCCTCCATGACCTCCGCCACAACCCAGTGGGCGGTGCCGTGCGACGTCGTTCCCTCGGTGACTTCCGCGACGGCGCGGACGGGGTACAGAGCAGGCGCCACTCTCGTCCCCGCCCGGGCCGGGTCCGCCCACCTCCCGACCGGAGGATCCGCCCTCCTTCCGGCCGGAGGCGATCGCCTGGTCAGACCGCGGCGTGCAGCCAGCGGACCGGGGCGCCCTCACCGGCGTAGCGGAACGACTCAAGCTCGGCGTCCCACTGCTTGCCGAGCAGGCGGTCGAGCTCCTCCTCCAGCACCACACGGCCCTGACGCGCGGCCAGCATCGCCGAGCGCAGCCGGTCTTCGGGCACCAGGATGTCGCCCGAGGCCCCGATCACCGCCGTGAAGGCGCCGAGAGACGGAGTGTAGGCGTGACGGGACCCGTCGGCACCCGGCGAGGCGTCCTCGGTGATCTCGAAGCGGATCCGCTGCCAGCCCATCAACGACGAGGTGATGGCCGCCGCGGTCCCCTGACGGGCCTCCCACTCGGCCTGTGCGCGCACGTGGCCGGGCGCGGCGGGCTGCGGAGTCCAGGTCAGGTCTACGGGCACGCCAAGGACACCCGCGACCGCCCATTCGATATGAGGGCACAGCGCAGGCTGAGCTGAGTGGACGTAAAGCACGCCACGAGCAGACACCGGACCTCCCGTTTCGTACGAGGTGCGCCTTCCCCAACGGCCTCGTCCCAGGATGATCACAAGTGACTGAAGGAGAGACTACCGTCGGTTGTGACGTCGCACCAGAGGGGGGTCATACCGAGATGTTGTGCCACGGGCGCCCGGCTCGGGGCATCCTCGGAGAGAAGAAGACCCAGCGACAGGGCGATCGCCCCCGGAGGAGCGGATGGACACCGACATCGAGCGGGTGGAGCCCGTGCCCGGGGCGCCCGCGCTGATCAGGCCCGGCCAGCTGCTGACCGACGCCTCGGGGATGGCGGCGGTCTCCCGGTGGACCGCCGCGGCGGCCGAGGCCGACGGGATCTTCCGCATCCGGCTCTCACCCGGCGTGGACGTCTGCGACCTGGTGGCGGCGGTCCGCGACCAGGGGCACCCCGCCTCCCCCAACCACGTCCTGGTCGGCCAGCCGCTCTTCTTCGGCGGCCCGGCCTCCCGCCCCTTCCCGGCCGCCCCGCCCTCCCCGCCCGGCGCGCCCGAGGCGGCCGCGGACGCCGTGACCGTGGCCATACCCGACACCGGCCTGACCGCGCACCCCTGGTGGCGGGAGCAGCCCTGGTTCCTGCGGCAGCGGCGCGAGGCCGCCGAGCCGCCCGACTCCGACGGCGACGGCGAGCTGGACACCCAGGCGGGGCACGGCACCTTCATCGCGGGGCTGGTCCTGCGCTCGGCCCCCGGCGCGTGGCTGCGCCCGCTACGGGTGCTGGACGGGCGCGGCGTCGGGGACGAGGCGGGGCTGCTGCGCGTCCTGGCCCGGCTGAGGACCGAGCCGCCCCAGGTGCTCAACCTCTCCTTCGGCGGCCACACCTTCGACGACCGGCCCTCCCCGCTGGTGGAGGCCGCGCTGGCGGGCCTGACGGGCACCGCCGTGGTCGCCTGCGCCGGCAACACGGCCTCCGACCGGCCGTTCTGGCCCGCGGCGCTGCCCCGGGTGATCGCCGTCGGCGCGCTGGACGCGGCCGAGGAGGCCGCGGCCCCCTTCTCGGCGCACGGCCCCTGGGTGGACGCCTGCGCCCGGGGCGAGTGGCTGACCAGCTCCTTCCTCGATCACGGAGCGTTCCGCGGCTACGCGCGATGGAGCGGGACCTCCTTCGCCGCGGCCGTGGTCAGCGGGGCGATCGCGGCGGCGGCCCGGGACCGGACGCCGCAGGAGGCCGCGGCGCACGTCCTCGATCCCCGGCGAACCCGACAAATCCCCGAACTGGGGGCCGTCGTGCCCGCCCCAAGGTAAAGTCTCACCCAAAGTCGTCGCACGGACACTCAGAGTGTCCGCCGTGGCCTTGGAGGCGCCGGTGAGTGACCAGCACGCGATCGACGCCGCACTGGCAGGCGACCAGGCGGCATGGGACGCGCTGGTCAACCGGTTCTCGGGGCCACTGTGGTCGGCCGTGCGCGCCTACGACCTGAGCGCGGCGGATGCGGCCGACGCGGTGCAGGGGGCGTGGCTGCGGCTCGTCGAGAGCCTGCACACCATCCGTGACCCGCACCGGATCGGCCCCTGGCTGTTCACCACGGCCAAGCGCGAGGCCGCCCTCCTGAGCAGGCGGAACCGGGGCGAACGGCTGATCGCCGACCCGGCCGACGCCGAGCACGCCCGCGCCGACCCGGCACTGGCCGAGCACCTCCACCCCGACCCGGCGGTGGCGGTGCTGAGCGCCGACGAGGGCCGCAGGCTGTGGCGGGCCGTCGAGGAGATGCACGAGCCCTGCCGCTCACTGTTCCGGCTGATGGCCACCTCGCCCGAGGCGGGCGTCCACCAGCTCGCCGGCCGCCTGGGCATGCCCAGGGGCAGTTACGGCCCCACCCGGGGCCGCTGCCTGAACCGGCTACGCACCATGCTCACCGCCCAGGAGGCGACACCGTGACCCGACATCCCCCCACGATCGACGATGAGTCCCTCATCGCCGCGCTCCGCCTGACGGCCGGCCACGACCCCGTGCCCGCCCACGTCTCCGCCGCCGCCCGCGCGGTCTTCGGCCTGCGGCTGCCCGGCGCCGCCACGGCCCGGCCGGTGCCCACGCCCGCTCCGCTGGGCGTCCGGTCCGCCGACGAGGCGCGGCTGCTCCGGTTCACCGCCGCCGAGCTGACGGTCGACCTGGAGGTCACCGCCATGGACGGCCTGGTGGACCTGGCCGGGCAGGTGTCCCCGTGCCCGGAGGCCGGCACCCGGGTGGAGGTGCGCACCCTGCACCTCACCGAGTCGCGTGAGCTCTCCCCGACGGGCCAGTTCGCCGTGACGGGCCTGCCCCCGGGCTGGTTCAGCGTGGTGTGCCATCGGCCGGAGCACTCCCCCGTGGCCACCAGCTGGACCCGGATCCGCCCGTAGGTGACCGCCGACGACGCGCTCGCCGCCGCCGAGCAGGCACTGGACCTGTCGGGCAGGGCCCCGGAACGGGCCCGGACGCTGGCGCACAGCGTGCTACGCCGCGTGTCGGCCTCCGACCCTCGTGGCGAGGCCGCGGCGGTCGCCCACCGGGCGCTGGCGGTGGCCGCACGCGAGCTGGGTGACCTGCCGCTGGCCGAGGAGCACCTGCGCCAGGCCGTGGACGTCGCGCTCCGCGCGGGGCTGCCGCACCGGGCCGCCCAGGCGCGCCTGTCGCTGGTCCACGTCCGCACCGAGCTCGGCCATCCACAGCAGGCGCTGGCCATCGCCGACTCCGCCGAGCCGCACCTCACCCCGGTCGAGGTGGCCAGGCTCGGCGTCCACCGGGCGGTGGCGCTGAGCCGCCTCGGCCGCTACGCCGAAGCCGTCGGCCACTGCGACCGCGCCCTTGACTCCCTCGGCGGCGACGTCAGGTTCCTGGCCGGGGCGGTGCTGAACCGGGGGCTGGCCCGGGTGTTCCTGGGTGAGTTCGAGGCGGCCGAGGCCGACCTGACCCGGTGCGCGGAGCTCGCGAAGGGCGCGGGCCTGGACCACGTGCTCGCGCTCGCCGAGGGCAACCTGCCGTTCCTGGCCGCGCGGCGCGGCGACCTGCCCGCCGCGTTCACCGCCTACTCCCGCGCGGAGAACAGCCTGTCCGGTTACCCGGAGCGGCTGGCCACGATGCGCTGTGACCTGGCCGAGGCGCTGATCGCCGCCCATCTGCCGGGTGAGGCCCGGGCGCTGCTCGACCTGGCGGTGCCGGAGCTGGCCGCGGCGGGGGCGAACGTCGCCCTGGCCGAGGCCCGCCTCCTGCTCGCCCGGGCCGAGCTGCGCACCGGCGACCCGCACCGCGCCCGGCAGAGCGCGGAGCGGGCCGCGGCCGATCTGGCCGCGCAGGGCCGGACGGTCCTGGCGCCGCTGGCCACCGAGATCCTCCTGCGTGCCCGGCTCATGCTCGGCCCGCCCAGCGCGGAGCTGCTGGCCGAGATGCTTTCCTGCGCCGCCGGTCTCGACGCCGCGGGCCACCGGCATCTCTCCAGAGCGCTCAGGCTCACCGCCGCCGAGGTCGCGCTCCGGCTCGATGACCGTCCGGCCGCCGACGAGCAGCTCGCCCGGCTCGTCTCGGCCGGCCCGGACCTGGTCTCCCGGCAGGCGACGGCGCTGCGGCGGGCGCTGGCGGGCGACCGGCGCGGGGCCTTCGCGGCGGTCCGGGCCGGGCTGGCGGAGGTGGGCGCCGGGGCGACGGCCTTCGGAGACCCGATGGTGCGCGCCCATGCCGTCAGGGCCGGCGAGCCGCTGGCCGGGCTCGGGCTGGCGCTGGCCCTGGAGACCGGGCGGGGCCGTACGGTCCTGGCCTGGGCGGAGCGGTGGCGGGCGGTCGCCGGGGGCGCCGGGCGGCCCGTCGCGCCCGGCGTGGCGGAGCTGCGCGCCGCGCTCGGGGAGGCGGCGCTGGTGGAATACGTCCGTCACGCCGGTGAGCTGGTCGCCGTCGCGGTCACCCCGGACCGCGTCGTGCTGCGCCACCTCGGTCCCTTCGCCGCGGTCGCCGAGGCCACCGTCAGGATCCGCTACGGCCTGCGCCGGACGCATCTGCTCGACGGGCGGGCGCCGGAGCTGGCCGGGGAGGCGGCGCTGCTGGAGCGGCTGCTCCTCGGCCCGCTGCGCGGCCGGCTGGGTGACCGGCCGCTGGTGATCGTGCCGACCGGGCCGCTGCACACCCTGCCCTGGCCGATCCTGCCGATGAACGCCGACCGCCCGGTGACCGTGACCTCCGGCGCCGCCGCCTGGCTGGCCGGCCACCGGATGCGGGCCGTACGCGACGGGGGGATCGTGGCGGTCGCCGGCCCCGGGCTGCGGTGCGCGGAGGCGGAGGCGGACATGGTCGGCGGCTGCCACCCGGGGGCCGGGCGGGTCACGGCGCTGCGGGCGGAGGTGATGGCGGCGCTGGACCGGGCGGAGGTGGCGCACCTGGCCGCGCACGGGATGTTCTCCCCGCGCAGCCCGCTGCTGTCCAGCCTCGACCTCGACGACGGCCCCCTGATGGCCTACGACCTGTTACGGCTGCGCACGCCGCCGCGGCTGGTGGTGCTGTCGGCGTGCGAGGCGGGCATGGCGCACGCTCCGGCCGACGGGGCGCCGCTGGGACTGGCGGGCGCCTTCCTGTCGCTGGGGTCGCAGTGCGTGGTGGCCAGCCTGGTCCCGGTGCGCGATGAGGAGACCCTGACGCTGATGACGGTCTTCCACGAGCTGCTCGCCGCCGGCCACCCGCCCGCCCGGGCGCTGGCGGCGGCGGGCGGGAAGACCGGGGTGGCCGGCTTCGTCTGCTTCGGGTATGGGGATCAGCCGGTGGCCACCGGCCGCGAGGGGTCGGCCACCCAGTTGGACCAGGAGCCGACGTAGAGGGCGGCGGGGATGCCCGCCACCTCCAGGGCCAGCACCTGGTGGGCCGCCGTCACGCCGGAGCCGCAGTAGGCGCCGACCCGCACGCCGGGGACGGCGCCGAGGGTGTTGAAGCGCTCGCGCAGGAAGTCGGGCCGGTGGAAACGGCCCGACGGGTCGACGTTCTCGCCGGTGGGGGCGCTGACCGCGCCGGGGATGTGCCCGGCGACGGGGTCGATCGGCTCGACCTCGCCCCGATACCGTTCGGCGGCGCGGGCGTCGAGGAGGACCCCGTCGGAGGCGAGCTCCAGGGCCTGCTCGGCGTCGAGCACGGGCATCCCGCCCGGGCGTGCGACGAAGTCACCGGGCAGGGCGGTCTCCTCCCCCGCGGAGACGGGCAGGCCCGCGGCGGTCCACGCGCGCAGTCCGCCGTCGAGGACCCGGACGTCGGGATGGCCGAAGTGCCGCAGCGCCCACCAGGCCCGGGCGGCGGCGGTGGAGTCGGCCCCGTCATAGACGACGACGGTCCGGGAGCCGGACACGCCCAGGCGGCGCATGGCCTCCTGGAACCGCTCGGCGGAGGGCAGCGGGTGGCGGCCCGCCGGCCCCGGCGCGGCGGCGAGGTCGGCGTCGAGGTCGCAGAAGACGGCGCCGGGGACGTGCTCCTCGCGGTAGGAGTCGACGTCGGGCGGCCCGCCGAACTTCCAGCGCACGTCCAGGACCGTCACCTCGGCCAGGTCGGCCAGGTCGGCAGGGGTGATCAGCGGGGTCATCGGGTGCTTACCTCCAGCAGAGGAACGTGCTGCTCGGCGGGTGTCAGCGAGCCGTGGCAGCCGGTGAACGACGCCTCGAGCGGCTCGGCGACCGAGGCGACGATAGCGCAGTCGGTGTAGGGGACGGCGAGGACGTCGCCGATCCGGGGCAGCCATTCGGGACGCACCCGCGGCCCGAACCAGCCCGACTCGACCGCCTCCTCGCGGGAGACCACCCACGCCTTGCCCGCCAGGATGTCACGCCAGGCGCCGAGCACGGCCGCCGCCGCGCCCGGACCGGCGTAGACGTGCCGGGCCCGGGTCTCGCCGCCGAGCAGGGCGACGCCCTCACGCAGCTCGGGGACGGCGTCCACGTCGATCTTCTCGGTGACGTTGACCATGCCGTGGTCGGCGGTGACGTACATCGCCGAGCCGGGCGGGAGCGCGTCCGCCAGCCGCTCGGCCATCCGGTCGACCAGGGCGAGCTGCTCCAGCCACTGCGGGGTGCCCCAGCCGGTCAGGTGGCCCATGGCGTCGAGGTCGCCGTAGTAGACCGTGACGTGGGAGCGGGGCTCGGCCAGGGCCCGGCGGGCGCCCTCGATCCGGTCGTCGACCGCGTCGGCGCCGACGAAGTTCACGCCGCGGTAGACGGCCCGGTTGAAGGCGGTGGGCTCGAACTTCGAGGGGGCGACGTAGCCGACGGCGATCCCGGCCGCCGCGGCGCGCTCGTAGACCGTCGGGGTGGGCTGCCACTCGTCGGGAGGGACCGGCGGGCCCGGGGCGGTCCAGCGCAGGCAGTTGAGCAGGTAGCCCGCGCCGGGCACGGCGAGCTGGTAGCCGAGCATGCCGTGCTCGCCCGGCGGCAGGCCGGTGCCCAGCGTGCCCAGGCTGGTCGCGGTGGTGGCGGGGAAGCCCGCGGTGAGCACCCGGCCGGTCCGGGCCGACAGGAACGGGGCCGCCTCGGGATGGGCCCGGAGCAGCTCGGCCCCCAGGCCGTCGACGAGGAAGACCAGGACGCGCCCGGCCGGCGCGAGCCCCAGCGGGTTGCCCTCCCCCATCCCCAGGGCCGCCAGGAGGGAGGAGGACAGGTCGGCGAGCGAGGCCGCGCCGTAGGCGGGGACCAGGGGGTTCATGAGGCGGCGCGTGCGGTGGCCTCCGACAGCGCCTTGGCGAAGGCCAGCACGTGCGAGACGGCCTCGGGCCCGTCCGCCGCCTCGCTCACCCGCAGGGAGAGGTCGTCGGCCGTGATGGCGCCGGTGTAGCCGTGGTCGGCCTCGCAGTTCTCGTCGCCGCAGGTGGCCGGCTCCAGGTCGACGTGGGAGATGGCCCCCCAGCCGATGGTGAGCGTGACCTCGGTGGGCGGCACGCCGGGCACGTAGGAGGCGGGGTCGGGGACGACCCGGGTGACGGCCACCGACTGGATACGGCTGAGCCGTACGGCCTCGGTGGTCGTGGAGGCGTGGGAGGCCGAGACCCCTTCCACCGGCGGATGCTCGTCGGTGTGGCAGACGAGCAGCCGGGTGGGTGAGAGCACCAGGACGGTGACGTGCCGGCGCACCTCCATGGCCGGGTCGAAGGTGGCCTCGTGATGGACCACGTAGGCGCCCACCTGCTCCTTGCCCAAAGCGGATTCGACCGCGTCGGCGACCAGGTCGGGATAGTAGCCACTGCGGTCGATGGCGTCGCGCAGGCCGGCGGCCGAGAGTCGGGTTTCCCTCATGGGTCCATCCTGCCCTGTCCGGGGCAGCGCTTTCACCCTGTGCGCACGCGGTTCGGCCATCGGCGCAAATCGTGACCCGACGCGCCGCGGCCCTTTTACGCGCCACCGGCATTCAATTCCAATTTCCGTGGTCAATTGTCGTTCTCCGGCCACCCGGGCGCTTTTCACCGCGCCCCGGGCGCCCGAGTGCTTTTCACCTCGTCCCGAGGGCTTTTCACCGCACCCTGGGCGCCTTTCACCGCGGCCCGGCCGGCGCCGGGGCGTGTCCGGCCGGGGCGGCGCTAGCCGAGACGGCGCGGTCCGCCGTCGAGCCGCGGCCCCACCGGGCTGCTCAGCACCGCGCGCGCCCCCAGCACGATCACCTCGGACTCTCCGACCAGCACCGGGTCGAGATCGAGCCTGGCCACCTCGGGAAGGTCGTCGGCCAGCCGTCCGACCCGGACCAGCAGGTCCTCCAGCGCCTCGACCGCCACCGGCGGGTAGCCGTACTCGCCGAAGAGCAGGGGTGCCGCACGCGGTGACCTGACCAGGGCCGCCGCGTCCTCACGCGTCAGCGGGGCGAGCCGGTAGACCTCATCGCGCAGCAGCCGGGCGGTGACCTCGCCGAGTCCGAAGGAGACGACCGACCCGAACGCGGAGTCCTCGACGACGCCGACCACCGTCGGCACCGCGGGCTGCGGGACCATCCGCTGCACCGCGAGCACGGCGTCGGAGCCGAGCTGCTCCCGCAGGCCGGCGAAGGCCTCACGGACCCCGTCGGGGCCGGTCAGCCCCAGACGCACCGTGCCCGCGCGTTTGGCCGCCTCGGGATCGGCGGCCTTCAGCACCACCGGCCAGCCCAGCCGCCCGGCCGCCTCGACGGCCTCCTCCGGCGAGCCCACCACCTCCGCGGGCCACACGGTCAGCCCGTAGCAGGCGAGCAGCTCCGAAGCCTCGATCTCGGCCGGCTCCTCCCCCAGCCCGGACAGCACCAGCCGCCGTGCCGCGGCGGTGTCGACGCCCTCGATCTCCTCCTGGAGACCGGCGGGCTGCTTGAGCCAGTGCGCGTGCCGTACGACATGGACCAGCGCGCGGACCGCCTCCTCCGGCGCCGGGTAGGACGGGATCGACCCGCGCTCGGGGACGGCGCCGACCCGCAGCTCCGGCAGCATGCCGATCCTGCCCTCGAAGGTGGCAAGCACCGGCTTGCCGCAGTCGCGGGAGACCCGCAGCAGCTCGGCGGCGACCTCGTCGGCCCCTCCGGGGATGGGCGGCATGTAGATCGCGACCACCGCGTCCACGTCCGGGATCAGCGAGGCCAGGGCCGTACCGAACTCGGCGGCCCCCGCCCGCGCGCCGAGGTTGACCGGCGTGCCGGGCTCCAGCCCGGCCCGCACGCAGGCGTCGGCCGCGCCGGGCGGGGGTGTGCGGACGATGTCTCGGAGGCCCGCCTCCTGTGGTGAATTGCCG
>NZ_JBSFPS010000177.1:0-20942 GCF_053588315.1 Streptosporangium sp. NPDC003464
CCAGCTCGACCGCCCGCCGCGCGGCGGGGGCTCAGCCCCGCCGGAGCGCGGTGTCGAGGGCGGTCTCGCGCGGTCCGGGGAAGACGGGGGCGGAGTCGAGGACCACCGAGTCGAGGAGACCCTTCGCCGAGGCGAGGAACTCGCGGGAGGCGTAGAGGTAGGTGGAGGCCCACCGCCTGGCCGAGTCGTCGCCGACGCCGAAGGCGTCCAGGCCCGCCGTACGGCACAGCGTGACGGCCCTGGGCAGGTGGAAGACCTGGGTGACCACGGTCAGCCGGGTGGCCCCGAACACGTCGCGGGCCCGTACGCACGAGTCCCAGGTGTCGAAGCCGGCGTAGTCCAGGACGAGCGCGCCGGCGGGGACACGGCGGGCGAGCAGGTAGTCGCGCATCACGGTGGGCTCGTCGTAGTCGGCCCGGCTGTTGTCACCCGACAGCAGGATCGCCTTCACCCGGCCCGCCCGGTACAGCTCGGCGGCGATGTCCAGCCGCCGGGCCAGCATGGGGGAGGGGGTGTTCCGCCAGGCCCCGGCCCCCAGGACCAGCGCCACCGGCGCCGGGGGGACCTCGCGCACCCAGCCGGGGGAGGAGTCGGCGACCGCCCGGTGCCCGGAACTGGCCAGCCAGGCCCACGTCAGCGGGGCGATCGCGAGCACGCTCAACAGCACGGCTCCCTGGTAGGAGCGCCGGAGGACTCTACGTGACAGCGGCATCGGATCATTGTCCCGGCTGCGCGGGGCGCGGTCGAGCCCGCCCGGCCGCGCGGCGGGCGGGGTACGGCTAGGCGGCGACGGAGTCGCGGATGTCCCGGCGGCCGGCCGGGGCGCCCAGCGGGCCCCGTGACCGCAGGGCGTACACCGTCCGCAGCGCGCCGATCCACACCAGGGTCGCGCCGAACACGTGCAGGCCGACCAGGAAGGCGGGCACGGCCAGGAAGTACTGGACGTAGCCGATGACCCCCTGGGCCAGCTCCACGGCCAGCAGTGTCAGCGCCGCCCGCCGCGCGGCGGCGGGCGCGTCGGTCACGTGCAGCGCGAACAGCAGGGCGAAGGTGAGCCCGACCACGACGTAGACGACGTCGGCGTGGATCCTGGCCACGGTCTCGATGTCGAAGGGGAAGCGGGAGGCCATCTCGTCCCCGGAGTGCGGTCCGGTGCCGGTCACCACCACGCCCACGACGAGCAGCACGGCCACCGCGGCGATGAGCGCGTAGCCGAGCGTGCGGATGTCGCGGTGGACCACCCGCTCCGGCGCGGCGTCGCCCTCCTTGGCACGGGCGTAGAGGGCGAAGGAGGCGGCGATCAGGCCGATGGAGATCAGGAAGTGCACGCTCACGGTGATCGGGTTGAGCACGCTGCGCACGACCAGGCCGCCCCAGAGCGCCTGCGCGGCCACGCCGATCGGCTGCAGCCAGGCCAGGCGGACCAGGTCACGGCGGCGCGGCAGCAGCCTCAGCGCGGCGACCAGGCAGGCCAGGCCGATGGCCAGGACCAGGAAGGTCAGCAGCCGGTTGCCGAACTCGACGGCCATGTTGATCGGCGAGATCTCGCCGTGGGCGGTCGGGAGCAGGCTGTCGGGGGTGCACCTGGGCCAGGTCGGGCAGCCCAGCCCCGACTTGGAGACCCGGACCGCCGCGCCGGTCACGGTGATGCCCGCGTTGGCGGCCACCGCGGCCCACGCCCAGCGCCGCAGGGTGACGGGCGTCGGGGACCACAGGGTCTGCGACAGGTTCACGGCATGCCGACGGGCCTGGTCAAGGAGGTGCTTCACGGCTCACATGTTAGGCGGCGGTGGTGGCGGTCCCGTCGCTGGCCCATCCGCCTGACCCATGATGATCTGTCGGTGTACGCCCGGCTTTGCCCCATAGGTCGCCGGGTATGGGAGGGCTGAACTGGAGGGACGGGGGCGGGGCCCGATTGATCTGGTTAACAGTATGTGACATAGTACTGCTGGATCAAGTCGCGGGGAGCGAGGTGAGTCATGCCGGATGTGGTGGTGATCGGCGCCGGAGTCGTCGGAGCCGCGTGCGCGTACTACGCGGCCCGGGCCGGGCTGGACGTGGTCGTCGTCGACCGCGGGCCGGTGGCGGGCGGCACGACCGGCGCGGGGGAGGGGAACGTCCTGGTCTCCGACAAGGAGCCGGGCCCCGAGCTGGACCTCGCCCTGCTCTCCAACGGCCTCTGGCGCGAGCTGGCCGAGCCCGGCGGGTTCGAGTTCGAGCCCAAGGGCGGGCTGGTGGTCGCCGAGACCGGCGCGGTGCTGGAGGCGCTGACCGGCCTGGCGGCCAAGCAGGCGGTCGAACACGTGGTGGTCGCCCCCGAGGCGCTCAACGACTACGAGCCCCATCTGGCGGAGGGCTTCGCCGGAGGGGTCTTCTACCCGCAGGACGCCCAGGTCCAGCCCATGCTGGCGGCGGCCAGGCTGATCCGGCGGGGTGCCGAGCTGTTCGGCGGTGGCACCCTGATGCTGCGCACCGGTGTCACGGTCACCGGCTTCCTGCGCGCGGGCGACCGGATCACCGGCGTCACGACCGACCACGGCGACATCCTCGCCGGAGCCGTCGTCAACGCCGCCGGGACCTGGGGCGGCGAGGTGGCCGCGCTGGCCGGGGTGCACGTCCCGGTCCTGCCCCGGCGCGGCTTCATCCTGGTCACCGAGCCGCTCGAGAAGCCGCTGGTCAGGCATAAGGTCTACACCGCCGCCTACGTCACCAACGTGGCCAGCGACTCGGAGGGCCTGGAGACCTCCGCCGTCGTGGAGGGGACCCCGTCGGGGCCGGTGCTCATCGGCGCCAGCCGCGAGCGCGTCGGCTTCGACCGCACGGTCTCCGTGCCGGTCCTGGAGCGCCTCGCCCGCCAGGCCGTCGAGCTGTTCCCGGCGCTGGCCGAGCGCAGGGCGATACGGGCCTACTGCGGCTTCCGGCCCTACTGCCCCGACCACCTGCCGGTGATCGGCGAGGACCCCCGGGCTCCGGGGCTCCACCACGCCTGCGGCCACGAGGGCGCGGGCATCGGCCTGGCCCCCGCCACCGGCCACCTGATCGCCCAGACGCTGACCGGCCTCCGCCCCGACCTGGACCTCACCCCCTTCCGCCCGGACCGCTTCAAGGAGGAACGCGCATGAAGCAGCCGTACGGTCTCGTGCGGGCGCGGCCCGAGCCGGAGTTCGAGATCAGCGTGGACGGCGCCCCCGTCCCGGTGGTCCCCGGCCAGACCATCGGCGCCGCCCTGCACGGCGCGGGCATCCGGGCCTGGCGCACCACCAGGATCGGCGGCCGCCCCCGCGGGCTGTTCTGCGGCATCGGCGTCTGCTTCGACTGCCTGGTCACGGTCAACGGCGTGCCGTCCCTGCGGGCCTGCCTGACCGAGGCCCGGCCCGGAGACCTGGTGAGCACCCGTCCGGACGACGGCCCGGGCGAGCGGCCCGGCGACGGCACGGAGACGGTGGGGGAGCGGTGAGCCACGTCCACGACCTCGCCGTCATCGGCGCGGGCCCGGCCGGGGTGGCCGGCGCGCTCACCGCCTCCCTCGCCGGGCTGGACGTCGTGCTGATCGACGCGGCGCCCAGACCGGGCGGCCAGTACTTCCGGCACCTGCCGGAGGGTTTCAACGCCGGGGCGCCCGGGGCTCTCCACCACGGCCTGGACAGGTTCACCCGGCAGTGGGAGACGCTCCGCGGACGCGCCGAGACGCTGCTCGGCCACCGGGTCTGGGCGCTGGAGCGCGCCGAGGCGACGGTCACCGTACGGTGCCTGGAGGGCGACCGCGAGGAGCGGCCCCGCACGGTCACCGCGCGCAGGCTGCTGATCGCCACCGGCGCCCACGACCGGCCCCTGCCCTTCCCCGGCTGGGACCTGCCCGGCGTGCTGACCGCGGGCGGGGCGCAGGCCCTGCTCAAGGGCAACCTCGTCGTCGCGGGCCGGAAGGTCGTCGTCGCCGGGACCGGCCCCTTCCTGCTCCCGGTCGCGGCCGGTCTGGCCGAGGCCGGCGCGGACGTGCGCGGCGTCTACGAGGCCAACGGCCGGCTCGGGCTGGCCCGGCACCCGCTGCTGGCCGCGGGCAAGGCCGGCGAGGCCCTCGGGTACGGCGTCAGCCTGGCCCGCCACCTGGTGCCCTACCACGGCCGCCAGGCGGTGATCGCGGCGCATGGCGAGGACGCGCTGACCCACGTCACCGTGGCGAAACTGGACTCCGCCTGGCGGCCGGTCTCGACGAGGACCGTCGAGTGCGACACCCTCGCCTACGGCTACGGCTTCGTCCCCCAGCTCGAACTGGCGGTCCAGCTCGGCTGCGCGACCCGCGCCGACGTGGACGGCAGCCCCGTCGTGACCGTGGACGGGGGCCTGCGCACCAGCGTGCCCGGCGTCTACGCGGCAGGGGAGTCCACCGGCGTCGGCGGCGCCGTGCTGGCCGAGGTCGAGGGGCGTATCGCGGGCCGCAGCGCCGCCGCGGACCTGGGCCGCCGCGTCCCGCCCCAGCCGGGCCTGTCCCGGCGCAGGGACCGCCTGGCCGCCTTCGCGCGGGCACTGCTGGAGGCATATCCGGTACGGCCCGGCTGGCAGGGGTGGCTCCGCGACGACACGCTGGTCTGCCGCTGCGAGGAGGTGCCCCTGTCGGCCGTGCGCCAGGCCCAGGACCTGGGCGCCACCGACGCGCGCTCCGTCAAACTGCTGGCCCGCCCCGGTATGGGCTGGTGCCAGGGCCGCATGTGCGGCTATGCCGTGGCATGCCTCGCCGGCGAGGCGCCCACGGCCCCCCGGCGCCCGATCGCCCAGCCCGTCCGGCTCGGCGACCTCGCCGCGCCGACCCGAACCCCCTTGGAAGGATGATCTGTGATGACGACCCGCGTGAAACCCTGGCACGGCGTGATGGTGGCCACCGCGCTGCCCCTCGGCGAGGACCTCTCGGCCGACTTCGACGGCTACGCCGAGCACTGCCGGTGGCTGGTCGCCGGCGGCTGCGACGGTGTGGTGCCCAACGGCTCGCTGGGCGAGTACCAGACGCTGACGCCCGAGGAGCGGGCCAAGGTCGTGGAGACCGCGGTCGCCGCGGTCGGCGGCGACCGGGTCATGCCGGGGATCGCCGCCTACGGGGCGGCCGAGGCCCGCCGCTGGGCCGAGCAGGCCCGCGACGCCGGATGCCAGGCGGTGATGCTGCTCCCGCCGAACGCCTACCGGGCCGACGAGCGGACCGTGGTGGAGCACTACCGCGAGGTGGCCAAGGCGGGCGTGCCGGTGGTGGCCTACAACAACCCCTACGACACCAAGGTCGACCTCACCCCCGAGCTGCTGGCCCGGCTGCACGCCGAGGGCCTCATCGTGGCGGTCAAGGAGTTCACCGGCGACGTCCGCCGGGCCTACGAGATCGCCGAGCTGGCCCCGGGCCTGGACCTGCTGATCGGCTCCGACGACGTGCTGCTGGAGCTGGCCCTGGCCGGCGCGGTCGGCTGGGTGGCCGGCTACCCCAACGCGCTGCCCGAGTCGTGCGTGGCCCTGTACCGGGCGGCCCTGGCCGGGGACCTGACCACCGCGCTCCCGCTCTACCGCGCGCTGCACCCGCTGCTGCGCTGGGACTCCAAGACCGTGTTCGTGCAGGCCATCAAGCTCTCCATGGACCTGGCCGGGCGCAGGGGCGGCCCGTGCCGCCCGCCGCGGCTGCCGCTGGTGCCGGAGGAGGAGGCCGCGGTCCGCGCCGCCACCGAGAAGGTCCTGGCCGAGGGTCTGCGGTAGGCGCCCGGCGGCCGGCCGTCTTCATCCCGCAGGGGGCGCACCGCTGGGTGCGCCCCGCCACGGGTTCGAAAGGTAGTGCACCCCCCGTAAAAAGGGAGTGCACCCCCCGTAAGGAGTATCAATGAGGACGAAACGGGTCTTCCATGCGGTGGACTCCCACACCGAGGGCATGCCCACCCGGGTGATCACCGGAGGGGTCGGGGTCATCCCCGGCTCGACCATGGCCGAGCGCCGCGAACACTTCCTGGCCGAGATGGACCACATCCGGACCCTGCTCATGTACGAGCCGCGCGGCCACTCGGCGATGAGCGGGGCCATCCTGCAGCCGCCCACCCGGCCCGACGCCGACTACGGCGTGCTCTACATCGAGGTCTCCGGCTGCCTGCCGATGTGCGGTCACGGCACCATCGGCGTGGCCACCGTCCTGGTGGAGACCGGGATGGTCGAGGTCGTCGAGCCGGTCACCACCATCCGGCTGGACACCCCGGCCGGGCTGGTCGTCGCCGAGGTGCGGGTCGAGGACGGCGCCGCCACCGCGGTGACCATCACCAACGTCCCCTCCTTCAGCGTCGGCCTGGACCGCACGGTCAAGGTGCCCGGCATCGGCCAGGTCACCTACGACCTGGCCTACGGCGGCAACTACTACGCGATCCTGCCGATCGAGGCGGTCGGCCTGCCCTTCGAGCGCTCGCGCAAGCAGGAGATCCTCGACGCGGGCCTGGCCGTCATGGACGCGATCAACGAGCAGGACGAGCCCGTCCACCCGCTGGACGCGGGCATCCGCGGCTGCCACCACGTGCAGTTCACCGCCCCCGGGTCCGACGCCCGGCACTCGCGGCACGCGATGGCCATCCATCCCGGCTGGTTCGACCGCTCGCCCTGCGGCACCGGCACCAGTGCCCGGATGGCCCAGCTCCACGCCCGGGGCGAGCTGGCCCTCGGCGCCGACTTCGTGAACGAGTCGTTCATCGGCACCCGGTTCGTCGGGCGGCTCGTCCAGGAGACGGAGGTCGCCGGTCTGCCCGCGGTGGTTCCGACCATCACCGGGCGGGCATGGGTAACCGGCACCGCTCAATACTTCCTCGACCCCCGTGACCCGTTCCCCGAAGGTTTCCTGCTTTGACAAACGTGATCAGTCTGATCGAGAGCCGTTCTCCGCACGCCCCGGCCGACATCGTCGCGTCCTTCCCCGCGGCGGGGGAGGCGGGTGTCCAGGCCGCCGTGCGGCTGGCGCAGGCCGTACAGCACGACTGGGCCTCCAGGAACGCCGCCGCGCGGGCCGCGGCGCTGGCCAGGGCCGCCGACGCATTGGAGGGGGCGGCCGACGAGCTGGCCGCCCTGGTGGTCCGCGAGGTCGGCAAGCCGATCACCGAGGCGCGCGGCGAGGTCGCCCGCTCGGTGTCGATCCTGCGCTACTACTCCCAGCAGGTGTTCGATCCCGCCGGCGCGCTCCACGAGCCGTCGGGCGCCGGGCTGCTGTTCACCCGGCGGCGGCCGCTCGGCGTCGCCGGGCTGATCACGCCGTGGAACTTCCCGCTGGCCATCCCGCTGTGGAAGGCCGCGCCCGCGCTGGCGTTCGGCAACACGGTCGTGCTCAAGCCCGCCCCGCAGGCGCTGGCGTGCGCGCTGCGCCTGGCCGAGCTGCTGGACCTCAACGAGTTCCAGGTCGTGCCCGGCGACGCGGAGGAGGGCGCCGCGCTGGTGGAGGCCGCCGACGTGGTCTCCTTCACCGGATCGGCCTCCGTGGGCGCCCTGGTCCGCCAGGCGGCCGTACGGCGCGGCGTGCCGGTCCAGGCCGAGATGGGCGGGCAGAACGCCAGCATCGTGCTGCCGGACGCCAACCTGGAGGCCGCGGCCGCCCAGATCGCGGCGGCGGCGATGGGCTTCGCCGGGCAGAAGTGCACGGCCACCAAGCGGATCATCACGGTCGGCAACGGTGAGGAGGTCCGCGAGGCCGTGCTCGCGGCCGTGGCCAAGCTCGGGTTCGGCGACCCGTCCGACCCCGGCACCGCCGTCGGCCCGCTGATCGACGAGGCGGCCCGCGACCGGGTCGTGGACGCGGCGGCGGACGCGGTCGCCGCCGGCGGCCGCGTCCTCACCGGCGGCCGGGCCGTGCACAGCCTCCAGGAGGGCGGGCTCGGCGGCTGGTACGTGGAGCCGACGGTCGTGGACGGCCTGCCCGCCGACCACCGGCTCGCCTGCGAGGAGGTCTTCGGGCCGATCTGCGTGGTCCAGGACGCGGCCTCGGTGGACGAGGCGGTGGCGCTGGCCAACGGCGTCCGCTACGGCCTGGCCTCGGCCGTCTACACCAGCGACCTGGACCGGGCCCTGGACCTCAGCGCCCGGCTGGACACCGGCCTGGTCAAGGTGAACGCCCCGACCAGCGGGGTGGACTTCTACCTGCCGTTCGGCGGGGAGAAGGACTCCAGCTACGGCGGCCGGGAGCAGGGCAAGGCGGCTCAGGAGTTCTACACCTCGACCCACACGATCACCATCAGCCCGGCGGGCTGAGGCACGCCGTACGTCAAGGGGCACCCCCGGCCGGGGGTGCCCCTTGACGTATCCGCACCTTAGGCAAAGAAAAGGTGTGCGAAGGTTAACGGTCTTGTTTCGGGCCTTGACGTGAACATTGCCCACCTAATGCAATGTCACATATCATTAGCTGTGAGGAGCCGCAGATGCGTGCCATCCCCCTGAAGTCCTTCACTTCGCTGGCCGTTGTCGGCCTCCTGGTCACCGGATGTGGCCAGGGACTGCTCGGCGGCGGTGACGGTGGCGACACGGCCGCCAAGGCAGACGACCCGATCGTCCTCGGCATGCTGATCCCCCAGTCGGGCAGCGAGGCCGCGATCGGTCCCTATATGAGCAACGCCGCCCAGCTCGCACTCGACGAGATCAACGCCAAGGGCGGGGTCCTCGGGCGCAAGCTGGAGCTGAAGACCGCCGACGACGCCTGCGACGCCCAGTCCGCGGCGGCCGGAGCCAACAAGCTGGTCACCGAGGGTGTGGACATCTCGGTCGGAGGATACTGCTCCGGCGCGACCCTGCCTACCCTGCCCATCTTCGGCAAGGCTAACATCCCGATGATCATTCCGGCGGCCAACTCCCAGGAACTGGTCGACCAGAAGCTCAAGCACGTCTTCCTGATCAACGGCACCGGTTCCCAGCAGGCCGGTGCGGCCGACAAGTGGATCGCCAAGCAGGGCGCCAAGAGCGTCGTGCTGATGCACGACAACACCAGCTACTCCAAGGACATCGCGCTGCGCACCAAGTCGCTGCTCGACGCCCCCGGCGGTGCCGAGTCCGTGCTCGTGGAGACGGTGACGCCCAAGGAGAGCGACTACAGCGCCAACGTCACCAACGTGCTGGCCAAGAAGCCCGACTTCGTCTACTGGACCGGCTACTTCCAGGAGGGCGGCCTGATCGCCCGCCAGCTCCGCCAGGCCGGCTACAAGGGCTCCATCATGGTCGGCGACGGTTCGGTCTCGCCCAAGCTGATCGAGATCGCCGGCGCCGAGGCCGCCGAGGGCGTCTACGCCACGATGACCCAGACCCCCGACACGCTGGAAGGCGCCGAGGGCTGGATCTCGGCCTACAAGAAGAAGTACGACACCGAGCCGGGCCCCTACTCCAACCAGGCCTACGACGCGGTGCGGCTGGCCGCCGAGGCGGTCACCAAGGCGGGCGGCACCGACGGCGCCAAGGTCATCGCCGCCCTGGAGGGGATGGACGGGTTCTCGATGTTCTCCGGGCCGCTGAAGTTCACCCCCGAGCACACCCTGTCCAGCGGCGGCTTCCAGGTCCTCGTCGTCAAGGGTGACAAGTTCGCCCTGCAGGACTCCCTCAAATGACACAGCTCGTCTGGAACGGCCTGTTCGTCGGGTCGTTCTACGCTCTGGTCGCGCTGGGCTACAGCATGGTCTACGGGATCATCAAACTGCTCAACTTCGCCCACGGCGACCTGTACATGCTCGGCGCGTTCATCGGCTTCGCCGTCCTCGGCGCGGTCGGTGGCGTGTCCTCCTCGATGGCGCTGCCCCTGCTGCTGGCGGTGCTCCTGGCCACCATGGTCTTCACCGGCCTGGCCGGGGTGGCGCTGGAGCGGATCGCCTACCGGCCGCTGCGCCGCGCGCCCCGGCTGTCGCTGCTCATCACCGCGGTCGGCGCCTCCTTCGCCCTGGAGTACGGCATGCGTGCCGCCGCCGGAGCCGACCCGAGGGTCTACCCGGTCCGCCTGGGCGGCACCTCGATGGAGGTGCTGGGCGCCCGGCTGACCCTCCAGCAGCTCGTGCTGATCGGCGTGGCCGTGGTCCTCATGATCGGGCTCAACCTGCTGATCACCCGGACCCGCGAGGGCCGGGCCATGCGGGCCATCGCGCTCGACCCGCGCACCAGCTCGCTGATGGGCATCGACGTCAACGCGGTGATCTCCCGGACCTTCTTCCTGGGCTCGGCCCTGGCCGGGGCCGCCGGGGTGATGGCGGGCGCCTACTACGGGAAGATCGACTTCCTGATGGGCTTCCTGATCGGGCTCAAGGCCTTCACCGCCGCGGTCATCGGCGGGATCGGCAACATCCCCGGCACCATGCTCGGCGGCCTGCTGCTCGGGCTGCTGGAGTCGTTCGGCACGTTCTGGCTGGGCGGCGAGTGGCGCGACGTGTTCACCTTCGGCGTGCTGATCCTGTTCCTGACCGTGCGGCCCACCGGCCTGCTCGGCGAACGTGTGACGGAGCGCGTATGACCGGCACGACGACGAAGACCCGACGGCTGGGCACCGACAAGCCCCCGACCCGGGCGTCGAAGCTGCTGCAGAACCGGTGGGCCGGGCTCGGCGGGCTGCTGATCGCGCTGCTCGCGCCGTTCGTCGACGCCACGCCGTACGCGCTGTCGGTCATGACCACCGCGGCCATCTTCGTGATGCTCGCCTCCGGCCTCAACATCGTGGTGGGCTACTGCGGCCTGCTCGACCTCGGCTACGTGGCCTTCTTCGCGGTCGGCGCCTACACCAGCGGGGTGCTGTCCACCCGCCTGGACCTGCCGCTGCTGGTCACCGTGCCCGCCGTCATCGTGGTCACGGTCATCGCCGGGATCATCATCGGCGCGCCGACCCTGCGGCTGCGCAGCGACTACCTCGCCATCGTGACCCTCGGCTTCGGTGAGATCATCCGGATCACCGCCAACAACCTGGACGTCACCGGCGGCCCCTCGGGCATCTACGGCATCCCGTCCCTGACCGACAGCCCGGTGGCGTTCTACTACGTGACCGTGGTGATCGTCTCCCTGGCCGTCCTCGGCGCGGCCCGGCTGGGCCGCTCCCGCATCGGCAGGGCCTGGCGCTTCGTCCGCGAGGACGAGGACGCCGCCGAGGCCATGGGCGTCAACACCTACCGCGTCAAGCTCGCCGCCTACATCGCGGGAGCCGTCTGGGGCGGTCTGGCGGGGGTCCTGTCCGCCGCCCAGCTGTCGGCGATCTCTCCCAACAGCTTCACCTTCCTTTCGTCCGCGCTGGTCCTGATGGCCGTCGTCCTCGGCGGCATGGGCTCGATCCCCGGCGTCGTCATCGGCGCCGTCGTGATCAGCCTCCTGCCGGAATTCCTCCGCGACCTCGCCGACTACCGGTTCTTCCTGTTCGGCGTCCTCCTCATCATCGTCATGCTCCTGCGCCCGCAGGGGTTGTGGCCCGCCCGTTCCAAGGAGGTCTCGTGAGCCTGCTGACCGTGGAGGATCTGCGCCTGTCCTTCGGCGGGCTGGTGGCCATCGACGGGCTCACGTTCTCGGTGGGCGAGGCGGAGATCGTCTCCGTCATCGGGCCCAACGGCGCGGGCAAGACATCGGCCTTCAACTGCGTCACCGGCTTCTACCGTCCCACCTCGGGCCGGATCACCCTGCGGGACAAGAGCCTGCGGGGACTGAAGCCGTCGGCGATCGCGGGGCTCGGCATCGCGCGGACGTTCCAGAACCTGCGACTGTTCGGCGAACTGTCGGTCCTGGACAACGTGCGCGCCGGATCCCACCTGTGGCTCAAGCAGAGCGTCTTCGACGCCCTGCTGCACACCCCCCGCTACCGCCGCTCCGAACGCGAGTGCACCGAGCAGGCCCACCACTGGCTGGACTTCGTCGGCCTGCGCGGCGACCGCTACAGCGAGGCGCGCAACCTCCCCTACGGCGAGCAGCGGCTGGCGGAGATCGCCAGGGCCCTGGCCCGCCGCCCCGACCTGCTCCTGCTGGACGAGCCCGCCGCCGGGCTCAACCACGGCGAGAAGGCCGAGATGCTCGACCTGATCCGCCGGATCCAGGCGCTGGGCGTGGCCATCGTGCTCATCGAACACGACATGGGCCTGGTCATGGAGGTCTCCGAACGCGTGGTCGTGCTCAACTTCGGCAAGGAGATCGCCGACGGCCGCCCCGAGGACGTCCGCCGGGACCCGGCCGTCATCGAGGCCTATCTCGGGAGTGACGCCCATGCTTGAGATCAACGGACTGGACGTCCACTACGGCGGGGTGCACGCCCTGCGCGGCCTGTCCCTGACCATCTCGCCGGGGGAGATCGTCGCCCTGCTGGGCAACAACGGCGCGGGCAAGACCACCACGCTGTCGGCGGTCTCCGGCCTGGTGCGCCCCACCGCCGGAAAGGTCGTCTTCGACGGGCGCGAGGTCACCCGGGAGAAGCCCCACAAGATCGCCGCGCGTGGCCTGGTGCACGTCCCCGAGGGCCGCAGGGTCTTCAGCACCCTCACCGTGCACGAGAACCTGCAGCTCGGCGGTTACCTGGTCCGTGACCAGGCGGAGATCCGCAAGCGGATCGAGCGCGTCTACGGGCTGCTGCCCCGGCTGGCCGAGCGGCGCGCCCAGCAGGGCGGCACGCTGTCCGGCGGCGAGCAGCAGATGCTCGCCATCGGCCGGGCGCTGGTCACCGGCCCCAGGCTGCTGCTGCTGGACGAGCCCTCCATGGGCCTGGCCCCGCTGGTGGTCGCCTCGGTGATGGAGCTGATCGCCGACATCAACGCCGAGGGCACCTCGGTGCTGCTGGTCGAGCAGAACGCCACCGCCGCGCTAAAGATCGCCCATCGGGGCTACGTGATCGAGAACGGCGAGTGCGTGCTGGACGGCCCCGCGGCCGAACTGCGCGAGGACGCCCGGGTGGTCGAGGCATATCTCGGCGGGGTCTGACAGGACGGAAGAGATGATTCACACGATCGACTACCACACCGGCGGCGAGCCGTTCCGGATCGTCACCGCCGGGGTGCCCGACATCCCCGGCGGCACGGTGCTGGAGCGCCGCCAGGCGGCGGGCGCCCCGGACATCGACGGCGTGCGGCGGCTGCTCTGCCACGAGCCGCGCGGGCACGCCGACATGTACGGCTGCTTCCTCGTCCCGCCGGACGACGCCGGGGCCGACCTCGGCGTGCTGTTCTGGCACAAGGACGGCTACTCCACCGCCTGCGGCCACGGCACCATCGCGCTCGGGGTCTACGCCGTCGACAGCGGCCTGGTCAAGGCCGATCCGGAGGGGGAGACCGACGTCGTCGTCGACGTCCCCTCCGGCCGGGTGACGGCCCGGGTCCGCTGCGCGGCGGGCAGGATCGAGGCCGTCACCTTCCGGAACGTGCCGTCCTACGTGCTCGCGCGGGACGTCGAGCTGGGCCCGCCGTCCGGGACCGGCCCGGCCCCGGCGGCCACCGGCCCGGACGCGCCGGGCCGTACCGGCCCCTCCTCCGAGGGCGCCGGTCCCGTTCCGCACCCCGGGACCGGCCCGGAGCGGCTCGCCGGGGTCAAGGTCGACATCTCCTACGGCGGAGCCATCTACGCCTCGGTCCCGGCCGCGGCGTTCGGGCTGAGCGTGGCGCCCGAGCACCTCACCGAGCTGATCGCGCTCGGCCGGGCGGTGAAGGCCGCCCTGGCCGGTCACCCCTCCTCCCGGCACCCCGCCGACGACCGGCTCTCCGGGATCTACGGCGTCATCTTCTACGACGACCTGGGCCCCGGCCACCAGCGCAACGTCACGGTCTTCGCCGACGGCGAGGTGGACCGCTCGCCCTGCGGCTCGGGCACGGCCGCCCGGCTGGCCCTGCTGCACGCCGACGGCTTCACCGGCACCCTGACCCACGACAGCATCGTGGGGACCTCCTTCCGCGCCTGGGTGGCCGAGGTGACCGAGGAGGGGGTCGTCCCCGAGGTGGAGGGCATGGCCTACCGCACCGGGGAGCACAGTTTCAGCCTGGACCCGCGCGACCCCGTCGGCACCGGGTTCACCCTCCGGTGAGCGCGCCGCCCTACCTGGACGGGGAGACCCTGCGCGGACTGGTGCCGATGGCGCGGGCCGTACAGGTGCTCCAGGACGCGCTGAGCGCCGGGCTCGACCCCGAGGAGACCCCGCGCCGGCCCGTCGTGGAGGTCCCCGCCGGGCAGCTGCTGCTGATGCCCGCGGCGTGGGGCCGCTACGCGGGGATCAAGATCGCCGGGGTCGTGCCCGGCAACCCCTCGCGCGGGCTGCCGCGGATCCAGGGCACCTACCTGCTCATGGACGGGGAGAGTCTGGCCCCGCTGGCCGTGCTGGACGGCGTCGCGCTCACCTCGCTGCGCACCCCCGCGGTCTCCGCGCTGGCCGTACGGCATCTGGCCGAGCCGGACGCCTCGGAGATGACGGTCTTCGGCGCGGGGCCGCAGGCGTGGGGGCACGTGGCGGCGTTCCGCGCGGTCCGGCCGGTGCGGCGGGTGAGCGTGATCGCCAGGGACGCCGCGAAGGCGCGCGCCCTGGCCGACCGGTGCGCCGCCGAGGGCCTGCGGGCCGACACGGTGGCCGATCCCGGCCAGGCCGACCTGATCGCCTGCTGTACGACCGCCAGGACCCCCCTCTTCGACGGTAGGCTCATTCGGGAGGACGCGACCGTGGTCGCGGTCGGCTCCCACGAGCCGGACGCCCGGGAGATCGACGACGATCTCGTCGCGCGTGCCACAGTGGTCGTCGAAGCCCGCAGCGCCGCCCTCGCCGAAGCGGGAGACCTGATCATCCCCTTGCGGAACGGTACGATCACCATTGGTCACCTCGCCGGCAACCTCGGGGAGCTCGTCGCCGGCAACGTGCCCCGCGGCCCGGGGCCCCGGGTGTTCAAGAGCGTCGGCATGGCGTGGGAGGACCTGGTGGTGGCGGCCGCCGCCTACGAGGCGTGGATGCGAGTGAGATGAGAGGCGAGGGAATGGTCCCTTCGGCGGAGGACCGGCTCGACCTGCCGGTCGTGGGCGAGCGGCAGAGCCTGCGGGAGCAGGTGGCCCACGCGCTGCGGGCCGCCCTGATCACCGGTGAGATGCGGCCGGGAGTGGTCTACTCGGCGCCGGTGCTGGCCGCCCAGTTCGGGGTCTCCGCGACGCCGGTGCGCGAGGCGATGCTCGACCTGGCCAAGGAGGGCCTGGTCGAGGCGGTGCGCAACAAGGGCTTCCGGGTCACCGAGCTGTCCGACCGCGACCTGGACGAGCTCACCGAGATCCGCCAGCTCATCGAGGTGCCCACGGTGGCGCGGCTGGCCGACCGGGCCCGCGCCGAGAGCTTCGAGCCGCTCCGCCCGCTGGCCGAGCAGATCGTCGACGCGGCCGAGCGCGGCGACCTGCTCGCCTACGTCGACGCCGACATCCGCTTCCACGTGGAGCTGCTGGCGCTGGCGGGCAACGCCCACCTGGTGGACGTGGTGCGCGACCTGCGCAACCGGGCCCGCCTGTACGGCCTGTCGGCCCTCTACGCGCGCGGCGTCCTGGTCGACTCCGCCCGCGAGCACCTCGACCTGCTCGAGCTGCTCGCCGCGGGCGACACCGGCGGCTCCGAGCGGCTGATGCGCAACCACATCCAGCACGTGCGGGGGATCTGGGCCAGCAAGGCGGAGTAGTCCGCCCCCGGCGCCCGCTCCGGTGCCCGCCGTCCTCGCCGGGGCCGCCCGCGTCCCGGCGCCCGCCGTCCCCGCAGGTGGCCGGCCCGCGCCTCGGCGGGCCCGGCCTGCTTCGGCGGGCCCGGCCTGCTTCGGCGGGGCCGCCTCAGCGGGAACCGCGGGTGGCGCCCACGCTGGCGATGACCACGCAGCCGATGGCGGCCCACTCGCGCACCTGGAGCACCTCGCCCAGGACGAGCAGGCCGACCAGCGCGGCCACCGCCGGCTCCAGGCTCATCAGGATGCCGAACACCTGCTTCGGCATCCTGCGCAGGGCCTCCAGCTCGATCGAGTAGGGGATGACCGACGACAACAGGCCCACCCCCAGACCGATCAGCAGCAGCTCGGGCCGGAGCAGGTCGGCGCCGCCGGTGCCGATCCCCACGGGGGCGATCAGCAGGAACGACACGATCATCGCGAAGGAGAGCCCGGTCGTGCCGGGGAAGCGCTGACCGACGGCGGCCGACAGCAGGATGTAGCCCGCCCAGCAGACCGCCGCGACCAGCGCGAAGGCGATCCCGGCCCAGCTGATCCGCGACGCCGCCGTCCCCCAGGGGGCCAGCAGCACCACACCCGACCCGGCCAGCGCGACCCAGAGCAGGTCCAGCCGGCGGCGCGAGGCGGCCACCGCCACCCCGAGCGGGCCGAGGAACTCGATCGCCACCGCGATGCCCATCGGCAGCCGGGCCAGCGCCTCGTAGAACGACAGGTTCATCACGCCCAGCGTCACGCCGAACGCCACTCCCAGCCCGATGTCGACGCGGGTCAGCCCCTTCAGCCGGGGCCGGGCGACCACCCCCATGATGAGCGCGCCCATCGCGATCCGCAGGAACACCACCGCGCTCGGCGGCAGCTGGGAGAACAGGTCCTTGGCGAATCCCGCACCCACCTGGACCGACAGGATGGCCAGCAGCACCAGCCCGGACGGCGGGATGGCGTCGGAGGCGGCCCTCAGCAGCGCTCCCGGCCTGGGCAGTCCCGGCTTGTACGGCTCGGCCGGCCCGTGCAGGGCTTCGGCGGTCATGAGACTCCCTCGCGACAGGTGCCAAATAGTCTTTCACACCTTACCGAGTCGGAGGCCGTCTCTCCGAGTGGTGTCCGCGATGCGAGATCGGCCGGCGGGTGTAGAGCGCCACGGTCATGCCGGGCACCCGTCCCACATGCCATGCCCGGCCCAGGGCGAACCCCTCCCGGGCCAGCGCGCCGAGCCTGTCGCCGCCCGCGCCCACCGCCGCACCGGTGCCCCGCCAGAGCGCCCAGACCCGCTCCCGCCCGCCGAGGGCGGCGGTGACGTCGGCGTGCTCGGGGTAGTTGAAGGACTCCGGCAGGGGGGTGGCGCCCGCGAGCAGCACGTCGTCGGGCAGGCCCCGCCCACCGTAGCGGAGCATCCCCGCCCGTAGCCATGACCCCGCGTACACGATCGCGTCGCCGGGCCGGGCGTTGCCCGAGACGATCCGCGCGGCCCGGGGGAAGTTCTCCTGGTGGCCGTTCTCCTGACGGAGCCGCAGCTGCCCCGGCAGCCCCGCGACCAGGGCGCCCGCCAGGGCGAGCGCGGCGAGCGGGCGGGGCGCCGAGGCGAGCGCGAGGCCGGCCAGCAGCGCGTAGGCGGGCACCGTGGCGAACAGGTAGCGCTCGACGTAGACGGGGGAGAGCAGGTGGGACAGGCCGAACAGCAGGACGGGCGGCAGCAGGGCCCAACCGGCCAGCAGCGTGACCCAGAGCCGGGGGACGCGGTGCCGGCGCGGCAGGAGCAGCGCGGCCGAGGCCAGCGCCAGCAGGACGTAGCCCGCGAGCGCGGTGCCCCCGGCCGTCCTGGGCAGGGTCAGCAGGACCGCCGGTCCGGGCAGTTCGATCCAGCTGATCGCGTGCCGCTGACCGAGGCCGACCGCGGCCCAGACGGCCCCCGGCACGCATCCCAGGGCCGTGCAGGCCAGCGCCCTGGCCAGGACGGCCCGGCCGTACAGCGCCACGGCGAGCAGGTGGGCGGCGAGCACGAGAAGGGCGAGCACCTGTGTGCAGCCGAGCAGCGCGACGGCCGCGGCGTATCCCGGCCAGCCGCCGCGCCGCCCCGGCTCCCCGGCCGCGCGGTGCAGCGCCCAGGCGGCCAGCACCGCGGCGGCGGCCGCGAAGGCGTAGGGGCGGATGTTCTGCCCGTGGTAGGAGACCGACGGCAGCAGCCCGTAGACGGCGGCGGCCGTCACCCCGGCGGGCAGGGAGTGCAGGCGCCGCCCCAGGTCGGTGACGAGCGCCGCGGCCACACCCGTCGCGACCGCCGAGGGCAGCCGCAGCCACCACTCGGCCTGGCCGAGCCCCAGCCACAGGTGCATGAAGGCGTAGTAGGGCAGGAAGTGCCCGTCGATGTGCTGGGCCAGCTCCCACAGCCCCGCCGCGCTCCGCCGCGCCGCGCTGAGGGTGGCCAGTTCGTCGGAGGACTGGGAGGCAGCCGACGAGCCGGCGACGGCGACGACCGTCGCGGCGAGCCCCATGACCAGGCCCGGCCAGATCCGCCCCCGGTGTCGTGTCGCCGGCACGCGCGAGGACCGCACTCCGGTGATGATCACTAGGAGGATGCTAGAGGCTATTGATCATTTCAGGTGGGATGTCCGGGTAATGATTGCGCAGAAGATGCCAAAGGTTCCGGGATCATTCCCAGCGGAACGTCCGCGACGTGAGGAGGAGCGAGATCGCGGCCCACCCCGCCAGGATCGCCGCCGCGGCCACCGGCAGGCCGGAGCCCCCGGTCAGGACCGAGCGGAGCCCGCCGGCCAGGGCGGAGATCGGCAGCAGTTCGAGCACCGGCTGCACCGAGCCGGGGAACTTCGACAGAGGGAAGATCACACCGCCGCAGCCGAGCAGGACCAGGAAGACCAGGTTGGCCCCGGCGAGGGTAGCCTCGGCGCGGAGCGTGCCCGCCATCAGCAGGCCGAGCCCGCTGAAGGCGGCGGTGCCCAGCAGGACCAGCAGGAGCGCGGCCAGGGGAGAACCCGCGGGGCTCCAGCCCAGGGCGAGCGCCACCCCGCTGATGACGGCCACCTGGATGACCTCCACGGCGACCACCGCGAGCGTCTTGGCCAGCATCAGCCCGGTCCGCGACAGCGGGGTCGCGCCCAGCCGCTTCAGCACGCCGTAGCGGCGCTCGAAACCGGTCGCGATGGCCTGCCCGGTGAAGGCCGTGGACATCACGGCCAGCGCGAGCACGCCGGGGGTGACGAAGTCGATCCGGGAGCCGCCGCCGACGTCGACCAGCGGCGCGGCCGAGAACCCCACGAGCAGCAGCACCGGGATGATCATCGTGAGCAGGAGCTGCTCGCCGTTGCGGAGCATCGCCCGGATCTCCGCCCCCGTCTGCGCCAGCACCATCCGGGGCAGCGGCGCGGCCCCCGGGGCGGGGGTCAGGTCCAGGGTCGTCACTGTGCTCTCCTGCGGTCTGGCTCGAGCCGTGCTCGGCGAAGGGTCATCGGAGCTCCCGGCCGGTCAGCTCCAGGAAGACGTCCTCCAGAGTGCGGCGCTCGATGCTGAGGTCGTCGGCGGTGACGCCCTCGGCGGCGCACCAGGCCGTCACGGTCGCCAGCAGCTCGGGGCCGACCTGCCCCTCGATGATGTAGTGCCCGGACGGCGACTCCTTGGCCGCGCTGCCGGAGGGCAGGGCGGTGAGCAGCTCGTCGAGGGTGAGCCCCGGCCGGGCGCGGAAGCGCAGCTGCCGCTCGGCGCCGGTGAGGGAGGACGGGGTGCCCTCGGCCACCACCTTGCCGTGGTCGATGATCACGACCTGGTCGGAGAGCTTCTCCGCCTCGTCCATGTGGTGGGTGGTGAGCACCACCGCGACCCCGCAGGCGCGCAGGTCGCCGACCAGCTCCCAGCACGCGTGCCGGGCCTGGGGGTCCAGCCCCGCGGTCGGCTCGTCGAGGAAGACCAGCTCGGGCCGGCCGATGACGGCCGCGGCCAGCGACACCCGCTGCTGCTGGCCGCCGGAGAGCCTGCGGTAGGGCGTGCGGGCGTGCTCGGTCAGCCCGAGCCGCTCCAGCAGCGCCGCCGGGTCCAGCGCGTTGGCGTGGAAGCGGGCCATCAGGCGCAGCCACTCCCCGCAGCGCATCGCCGGGGGCACGCCCCCGGCCTGGAGCATCACCCCGACCCTGGCCCGCAGCTCCGGGTGGGTGGGGGCCAGGCCGAGCACGTTCACGGTGCCGTCGTCGGCCCGGCGGAACCCCTCGCAGATCTCGATGGTAGAGGTCTTGCCCGCGCCGTTGGGCCCGAGGATCGCGGTGACCGCGCCACGGGCCGCGCTGAGGCTGAGGCCGTCGATCGCCGTCGTTCGGCCGTATCTCTTGACCAGATCGATGATCTCGACGGCTGGGGATTCCATGGCCACGAGTTTAGGGACTGTACCGGCCGGTCAGATCCCCGGACCGGCCCCTGGGAGCCCCCCATGCCCGGTAAAAGGCTTCGGGCGGATCCCGCCAAGGTCGCTGATCGGCCGCCAGGCGCCTCATGCCGCCCATGTAACGCTGAGTCCATACCGAATCACGACTTGAGGAGGTTCGGCGTGTCCGAACGGAGCGGCTGTGGATCCGGCGTCCCGTGCTGGGCCGAGCTGTCGAGTGGCGACGTCACCCTGTCGGTCAGGTTCTACCGGGAGATCTTCGGCTGGGAGGCGGTGTTCGACCCCCGCCCGGAGTCCGGCGGACGCGGGCGGTTCACGCTGGGAGGGAAGGCCGTCGCGGGGATCGGGCCGAGCCTCGGCGACGGCGCGCTCTCGGCCTGGAGCGTCCACCCCGCCGCCGAGCCCGGCGCCCTCGCCTGGAACGGGCCGGTCCCCCAGGACACCGCCGCGTGCGCGTCCTTCCACCCGGCCGTCTTCGGCTGGGAGGTCAGGGACGGCGGCGCCGCGGGCGCGCGCCACACCGAGTGGCAGGCGGCGGACGGGCACCGCGCCGAGTGGCAGGCGGATGGGCACCGTACGGAGTGGCAGGCGGTGGACGGGCACCGCACCGAGTGGGCGGTGGACGAGCACCGTACGGAGTGGGCGGTGGACGGGCACTCCGTCGCCGGGACGGCGCAGGCGGGCCCGTGGCCGCCGCCGGGCGCGCGGTCGCGCCGGCTGGCCTGCTTCGCGACCGCCGACGTCGAGGCCGCCGTGGCGAGGGCCGAAGAACTCGGCGCCACCGTGATCGTGCCCCGGACGCCGGCCCCCGGGGGACCGGCACTTCGACGCGCAGGTGATCGTGCCGCTGGCCGCCATCGCGGTGGGCACCTGCGGGCTGGCTCTCATCCTGTGCGGGCTGACTCTGGTGTTCAAGC
>NZ_JBSFPS010000178.1:0-20901 GCF_053588315.1 Streptosporangium sp. NPDC003464
TCCCTGACCGCCGTCGCCGCGGCCACGGCAACGGCAACGGCACCGGCCACCGCTTCCGAGTGCGTGTGAGTGACCTGCGCCGACAAGGCTGCCTGCCGAACGACTTCAGCGAGATCCTCAGCGAGCCAGGCACCAAGTGGTGCCACCCGCATCGCGGCGCCGTTGCCCCACGAGCCTTTGCCGTCGAACAACTCAGACGAAAGTGTCCGCCAGTCGCCTCCTTCACGGACAAGGCGGAGCATCCGATTGGTGGCCGGGCCGTATCCACGATCGAAGTCGTGGCGGCCGGCGAAACCCGCGGCGAGCTTGTCCTGATCGACAACGCCATGATCAGCCAGGACGCGATAGATGGAGCACGCCATCTCGGTGTCATCGGTCCACTGCCATGGGACAGGTGGAAGTAGACGGCCGGAGAGAGCGTGACGATTGGCCGGAACGAAGAACTGGGAACCAAAGGCGTCGCCGAGGGCCAGGCCATGCAGAGAGGCCGTGGCACGCGCAAGAGGAGTGATTGACATCTCTTTCATTGTGAGGGACGCCAGCCGGTTTTCTCTGGCCGTAGAGGTGCCCTCTCGACCAAGAGGACGGTCCGGCGCCGCCTATGAGCTGAATTCCTTTGGAGCCCTCGTCACTCTCCCAGAGCTTCGGAGATTCGTCGTTTGGCCGCCTCATCCTGGCCGACGATGCACTTGGCGTAGATCCTGAGCAGGACTTCCACGCTGTGCCCCGCCCACTCGGCGACCTGGGTAGCGGGCACCCCGGCGTTAAGCCAGGTGGACACGCACGCGTGTCGGAGGTCGTAGACCCGCTTGGCCAGCGGTGAGGCGCACTCCTGATCGGTGAAGACGGCCTTGCGCGCCTTCTGCCAGGCGCGCCGGTAGGTGATGCCGGGCAGTTCCCCGCCCTGCTCTCCCCAGAACAGTCGCCCGTCTGGGCCCTTACCGTACTCGGTGGTGAGATGAACACGGAGAATCCTGGTCAGCGCGGGCGGGCAGGGCACGACCCGGGTGTACCCGTCCGGGCGGTGCTTGAGCGCGCGTTCCTCGCGGAGCGTGCCGCCATCGGTCCACTCACGGCCGGCGAACGGGGCCGCGACGGCGAAGTGCAGTTCTCCCCAGGCGTCCGCGGGCTCCTCCCACTCGCCGCTCTCCTCGTTCTGCACAAGGCCGGGAAGGGTGACGTTGTGGTCCCGGAGACTGACCACTTCCTCGGGACGAAGCGCGGCGTAGTACATAACCGCGAAGAACGCCACGAGACGGGGACCGCTACGGGGCTGCTTTCCCACAGCACCCAGCAGGGCCCGCGCTTGGGCGTGATTGACGACGCTGCGCCGATCCACCTCGTACGTCGTCTTGGGCGCCTTCCATTTCAGTCCCTTGATCGGGTTTTCCGTCAGGAGCTTCAGTTCCACGGCGTAGTCCAGCGCGTTCTGAAGAATGGTCTTGTTCCGCAGGACCGTACTCGTAGCGGCTCGCTTGCCGTCCAGCCGCGAGGTAGCCACGTCCAACAGCTCACGTACGGGTCCGGCGTCCGTGAGCACGGATACGGGCTTGGTGTTGGCCGCGAGCCAGCGCAACGCGTCGGCGACGTCTTCGGGCGCCTCAGAGCGCTGCTTGGTGTTGAAGCCCCAACGGCGCATGGCCGTACGGAGGTCGAGGTCATCAGGCTTACCCTGCTCACCGGTGAGCATGGCGGGTGTGGCGGCGGTAAGCGCCCGCGCGATGTCCTGCCGATACTTCGCAGACGCCTCTTTCCACTTCATGTCCGCGAACTTGCACGCGAAGTCGTACCAGCTCATTCCGGCATGCTCGACGCGCTTCCAAGAGACGGGCTCGCCGGTGACCAGGCTGAACGCTTCACCGTTACGCGCGGCCATCACCAGGGAACTCCGGTACGCGTCGGCCTGCGCTTCCTTCGGAAAAGGCTTCTTCCAGGACTTTCCGCCGGTCTGCCACAGCACTCGGTAGGAGGTGACCTTGCCATCCTTGTTCTTGCGGACCTCGGTCTTGTAGACGCGAACGCTGTAGGTCGTGTTCATCAGGCAGCGTCCTCCAGGCTGGCAAGCCAGCGGTCGTAGTCGGCGCGGCGGATGCGCAGGCTGCCGTTGGGCAGGGTGATGCACTTCGGGGCGCGCTGCTTGGCGCGCCAGTCGTAGAAGGTCGATCGGGAGATGCCGAGTTCGGTGCAGAAGTCGGCGACGGTCAGCGGCTTACCGGCGGCGGTGGCCATGGCGCGCGTGTCCTTCCGAGGTCTGTGGTCGAGGGTGAGGCGGCGCGGGAATTGCGCTGTGCGGGGCGTGGTCGAGACTGTTCGGGAAGCCGTCAGGCCACTTTTGAGGGGGGAAGCCGTACCGGCCGTACCAGCCCTGTTTCGGCTGGTCAGAGCCGGTACGGCTTTTTCGGTGGTACGGCTTAAGCCGTACCGGGGATGTAAGCCTCATCGCCCTGACCTGCGATGTTGACCGTGGTACGGCCGGTACGGCTTCCCCGGGGGAAGGTGAGCAACTCCCCCTCGGGAAGGGGGTCAAGGGCCGGGCAGTAGCGCACCCAGGCGTCGGTGAAGTCGACGCGCTGGTAGCCCTTGGCCTGGCCGGTGGGAAAGCGGATCGTGGCCGAGCGGATGTCGTACTCGCGCAGGATCACGCCCAGCTTCATCGCGGTCAGCCCAGCGGGGCCGTAGTCGGCCCAGGGGGCTTCCGGGTCGGCCTTGAGCCGCTCCAGCAGGATGGCAGTGGGCAAGGCGGTGTCGGTGCCGAAGGCGGTGCGGCAGTCGGTCAGCAGCCGGACCCGCGCGGAGGGCTGGCCGGTCTCGTCGGCCTCGGCGGTCAGGGCCAGCACCGCGGCGCGGGCGCGGTCGGGCCAGTGGCCTCCGGCGTGGTCGGCCACGGCGACCAGGGGTTCCCAGGTGTCGGCGGCCCGGTCTTCCACCGGCATGGGCGGTTCGGCCTGTTCCAGGGTGGCCAGGTCGGCACGTAGCCACTCCGACAGGTCCGCGGCCAGCTGGCGCAGCGGGGGCCGGTCGCGGCGGTGGCGGTAAGGGGCGACGCTCTCACCGGGGCCGCGCCGGCGCATCCGCACCACGACGGCGCGGTCTTCGATGGTGTCGGGCATGGCACCGATCCCGGCGAGTGCGGCCATGGCGAAGGTCGGGATGGATTCGACGCGGCCGGTGTTGGCGTCGTAGCGCTTGGCCGGGCGGTTGCGCTGATGTCCGGCGTTCAGCAGCCCGCGCAGATCCTCGTTGCCGTCGGCCTTGGGGCCGAAGATGGTGTCGGCCTCGTCCACGAGCATGGTCGGCGGGTCATCGCTGATGGACCGGTAGACCGCGGCGGAGGAGGAGTTGACGGTGATGAACGGCTCATGACAGCACGCCTCGACGACGTCCAGCAGCCGGGACTTACCGCACCGCTTCTCCGGGGCGCGGATCACCAGCCGGGGCGCGTGCGCCCAGGCCGGTTGGGCGTGGGTGGCGGCGATCCACAACACCACCGCGTGCGCGGCCTCGGGCGTCGGCAGGATGACGTAGCGGGTCAGCGAGGCCAGCAGGGCGTCAAGCAGGGTGGCGCCGTGAGTGGTGGGTTCGGGCATGTGATCTCCTGTATGGGGCGCGATGGTCACGTGGTTCTCCTGGCGATGCGGGCGGCGTCGCAGGCAGTGCGGTGCGCTTCACGCTCGTCGAGCCCTTGGGCGGTGATCACAGCCACCAGCTCGGCTAGGTCGGCCTCGGTGGCACCGTTTTCGATGGCGCGACAGCAAGCCCAGAACAGGGCGCGGTTGCGGTTGCCTTTGGTCTGGGTGGCCAGCCAGGTGGCCAGGCCGGGAATGCCCGTACCGGTCACTGGCCGGGTGCGCGGGGCGGGGATCGCAGGGCGGAGCCGGGGCGGGGTGAGGAACTGGCGGACCGCACTCCAGTTGAGTTGGTCTCCCGCACCCTCGGGTCGTGCGATGAGCCGGTAGGCCGTGCCGTTGACCACGCTCGGTGGGATGAGGACGTAGCCGCCGGTGGCCTTGAAGTCCAGGAAGTGGGCCTTCAGCGCGCCGCAGGGTCGGGCGGTGCCGGGGTAGTAGCAGTGCAGCCCGCCGGAGGGGGTGGCGATGACCGCCAGCGGCGGCGGTAGAAGACCGGCGGCCTTGAGCCGGTTCAAGGCTGCGTATCCGGTGCCGGCGGGCTTGACGTCCACGTCCAGAACATCGAAGGAGCCTTGGCCGGTGGGGATGGCGACGTTGGCGTTTGGGCAGTGCTTCCACCAGTGGGAGACCAACTCAGAATCGTCGCTTGCCCCATGAAAGCCGTTGGGGACCAGCCTGCCCAAAGGCCACTTGGCGCCGGGGACGCACGGAAAGACTTTCCGGCCTTGAGCAACGTGGCGCAGGGCACTGGCTGGCAAGGAGATAGCGAGATCGGTAGCCATCACGCGGTTGTCCCTTTCAGAGCTTGGGGGACGTGGTTAGCCTCGGGCTCATGACTGAAGAGACCCGCATCGCGCTGAAGAACTACGACAACCTGATCCGTTCCCGCGGTCTGGACGATGTCCAGCTCCATTGGGACAGCGACACCCTGGTCTACGGGAACGGTGGGGTCGTTATCGACACCCTCCTTGATCCCGGTTTCACTGGGGTGTCCTGACGTAGCGGCCAGCACGTCGGCGCCCTCGGTCACCCCCGGCAGGTCCCAAGGGGGCGGGGGGCGAAGCCCCTCCTTGAATCCGGCGTGGTGGTAGCCCTCGGCGGCGGCGCCGGCGCAGGAGTACAGGTCCAGCAGGCGCAGCCCGTTCGACCCGCGGGTCGGGAACGTCGGCAGGGGCGGCAGGGCGGCCAGGGGCGGGCGGGCGGTGTCCGAGACGGACATGGTCGAACTCCTGTCGGTCTGAACGAGCGAGGAGGCACGTCGCGCGTACGACTGCGCGGAAGGGGGGCAGGGGTGTCAGGTGGGGTGTCAGACGGCGTCTGACACCCCATGCGGGCGCGCGTTACCTGGGGAAATGAGCCGGTTGCGTCAGACGGTTTCTGACGTCAGACACCGGCGAGAACCCGCTTGTCCTGCGGGATGATCCGGTAGCGGCCGGGCCGGTCGGTCTCCTGCAGGCGGCCACCGAGGACCATCGCGGCGACCTGCCCGGAGACCCATCCGCGGGTCCGGCCGTGCCGGTCGCAGTGGTCCATGAACTCCTTCGGCCCGACCTCAGCCATCCCGGCGGCCTCGAACTCCTCCAGCAGATCGGTCATGGCCTGGCGGGCCTCGTCGGTGCTGACCGTGCGGCGTGGACGCCCGTCGGGGGTGCCGAAGCGCAGCACGGTCCGCACCGGCGCCAAGGGCTGTTCGGGGTCGATGCCGTCGAACTCGTCGAGTTCCTCCATCTCGTCGGCGTCGAGGCCGTCGGGGTCGAGGCCGGCGTTGGGCGTGGGGCGGCTGTTTCCGGCGGGCCGGGCCGCGGTGGGCGCGCCGGGGGTGAGCGGGTGGCGGGGGCGGTCGGTGAAGACGCTTCCAGCCACCTGCCGGGCAGCGGCGGCGGTGGTCGCGTCCACCTCGGCACGCACGCCGGCGAACGCGGCAACGGCCCAGTCAAGCGCTTCGCGGCTGGTCAGGTAGGAGCGGGCCGGGGTCGCCCACAGCTCTTCGGGGACGCCGTTGGCGGCCAGGTAGTTGTAGCCGGGCCGCTTGTCGCGCCAAGACTGTGGGGAGGCCCCAGCGTCGAGGGCCTCGTCCGGCAGGGCGAATCCGGCGTCGCGGTCGTCGCGCACCCCGAAACACCAGGAGGATCCGAGGGAGGCGCGGGTGTCGGTGCTGATCTGGGTGCCGGAGGCGCGCTGCAGGGAGACCACCAGCGAGACGCCCGCGGACCGGGCCTCTTGGGCGATGCCGGTGAAGACGTCGTCGTCGGTCTCGCGGATGGTCTTGGCGGCCTCCTCGAACCAGCACACCAGGTAGGGCATGCCGGGTGAGCCGTCGGACTGAACTCCGGCGCAGGCCGGTTCCCACTGCTTGTAGCCGTACTTGGCCAGCCACTTGGTGCGGGCCGGGATGGCCGCGGCGATGGCCTCGATCATCGCGACCGTGGACGGCATGTCGAGCGCCGCCCAGTCCAGGGCGCCCAGCAGCGGGCCGAGCGTCTGGTCGGCCTTGGCCGGATCGGACGCCCAGACCACCACATCCTTGCGGCTAATGAGTTCGGCCAGGGCGACCAACGCGGCCTCGGACTTGCCGGAGCCGGTCATACCCATGACCAGCAGGTGCATGGCGTTACGCGCCTGCTCGGTGTCGCCGGGGAAGTACAGCACGGCCGGCGTGCCGTCCTCATACACCCCGACCACGACCGGTTCGGCGACCGACCCGCCGGGCGCGGACGGGCCGGGCCACGGTGTGGTGGTCTTGAGCAGGTCCCGCGGCACGATGGTGACTTGGGCGCGGGCGTGGGAGTCGGGGTCGGGATGGACCCGCACCGCGGTCGGGGAGACGTCCAGCGCCGAAGCCAGGCGCGGCGCGGCCTTGGCCACGTCATCGGCGGTCAGCTCGCCGGGCGGTAGCTGCAGCTGGAAGGTGGCTTTGTTCGGCGCCACGGTCGAGCCGGTGACCAGGGTCTTGGCCAGGCCGACCTTCTCCAGCAGCCCGCCCGATCCCTCGGCGGGTTCGCCGTCCTGACCGGGCTTGGTGCGCAGCATCTGCCGGATGTTCCAGGACACGGCCAGGGCCGGGCCGCCGATCAGATACAGGCTCTGCAGCGGGCCAGTGCCGGGTCCGGCCAGCGCGGCGGCGGTCAGCCACGAGGTGGCCGCGGCGACCGTGACGGCCGAGTGCAGGCGCCGTTGCGGGGTGGTGGCCTTGCCCGCCCACCAGGTGCTGACGGTCAGCGCGGCCGACGCCAACGTCAGCCCGGCTGAGGCCGCGGCGGAGTTCGCCCACAGGCTGTGGGCGGGCAGCGAGGCCAGGCCGGTGCCGGCGGTCAGCACCAGGGCGGCAGGTACGGGGCGGCGCGCTGCACCAGGTAGCCGCCGACCCCGCCGCCGCGGGAGTGGTAGATCATGGGCAGGTCCGGCAGGTCACGCCGGGAGGACATACGCGACATGGGCTTCTCTCTCCTCAGGCGTTGAAGTCGAAGCGGCGCCGCGCCCGAGCCGGGCGGGTGCGGGAGGTGGCCGACAGTTCGGGGTCGAACTCGCGTTGGAACGCGGCGTAGGTGCGGGCGGCGTTCTTGGCGGCGTCGCGGGCCTCGGTGGCGGTGCGCTTGAGGTGGCGGGCCACCCGGCGGGCGCGGGCGCCGGCACCGAAGGGCCGCCCGTCGGGGTCGGGCACCTCCTTGAGCACGGCCTGGAGTACCTCGGCGGCCATGGACAGCTCGAACGACAGCTTCAGGAACTCGGTGCGGGCCTTTTCGCAGTAGTTGCGGATGTCGGCGTTGGTGAAGAACTCCGGGTCGGCCAGCGGCGAGTAGCCGGTGGAGGCGGCGTACGGGTGCCCTCCGGCCTTGTGGCCGCTGGCACGGTGCTGTCCGGTGAAGGGGTCTCCGTGGCGCTCAGTCATGGGTGTCTCCTGAGTCGGTGGTCGAGGTGGGCTCAGCGGCGGTCGTACGCAGTTCGTCGCGCAGAGTTCGGGCTGTCTTGGGAGCGCAGTTCAGGGTTCGGCGGATCTCCTCGGCGCTGACCTCGCGGGGGTCGATGTCGCCGGCCTCGATCGCCTCCCACAGGGCGGCACGATGTTCGTCGATCGACCGGCGCGGAGCGCTCGATCCATCGATGTCGATCGAGTCCTCACGATCGATCGGCGAGACGGGGGGCTCGATCGAGGGCGGGACGGTCGATCGATCGACCTCGACCGGAGTCGGGGTCGGGGCCGGGGCCGGGATCATCGTGTGCTCGATCGAGTTGATCGGCTTGATCACCGGGGAGCCGATCGAGGGGAATGCGATGGATCGGGCCACGTCGGCGCGGTTCTCGGAGAAGGCCTGCAGCCGGGCCATGGCCTCCTCAGCCTCCTCGCTGGCCTGCGGGCTTGGGGTGCAGGGGCGCACGATCGACCCATCAATGATGATCAGTCGCCCGTCCTTGGCGGCTGACCGGTCGGCCTTGCGCTGGTAGCCGACGATCGACTTGGCGAGCTTGCGGTCCCGCCGGGAGGCATCCGGGCCGACCCCGTAGCGGTCGATCCATGCCGCCGTCCACGCCTGCTCGATCGAGCAGCTCGCACCGCGCGAGGCGCGAATCGAGGCGGCCGCCCACGACAGGCGCGGGTAGCGCAGGCGTCGCCAGGCGGCCCGGCGGATTTCCGCCGCGGTGCGCTTGGCGGTGGTCTGCTGGGTCAGCGACGCGGTCAGCTCCCACAAGGCGATGCCGAGCAGGGACGCCAGCGCGAGGATCACCCCGACCTGCAGCCCGTCGTCCTTGCTGCTGGCCGTGATGCCGTGCCAGAAGTTCATCGCGCCGGCGATGCCGGCCATGGTCCAGGTCGCGACCCGGTAGCGGCCGATCGGCAGGCCCGCGGTGATGGCGCGGTGGATCAGGAAGGCCAGGTACCACACCCCGCCTTCCAGGGCGATCGGCAGTGCCGGGGCCATGAAGCCCAGGTGCATGACCTGGTCGGCGAACTCCAGTTGTCCGCGCCAGGCGATCGCGATCGGCGCGCCCATGGCCACGGCGCCCACGAGGGCCGGGGCACGCCCGACAACCGCGGCAGCCAGGGCACCGGTGCCACGGCGGACGGCGGCGGTGCGGGCCATCCGAGCCATAGCCCGCTGCCGGCGACGCTCCTCGCGGCGGGCGGTCCGGGCGTGCTCGCGGGCCAGACGGTCGCGGCGGGCCTGCTCGGCCTGTCGGACGGCCTGCTCAGCGCGGGCAGCCTCCAACCGGAGCATGGTCTCGACGCGCGTGGCCTCGGCCTCAGCGCGAGCCTGCTCGGCCTCAGCTTGGGCGATGGTGCGCTGCGCACGCAGGTCATAGAAGGTGCTCACGCGGCCACCCCCGCCGTCTCCGCGCAGTCCAGGCAGGTACCCAGGTGCCGCGGCAGCACATACCCGGCGTCCCGCCCGCAGTCGGGGCAGGTGCGGCGGGCGGCGTTGGCCTTGGCCAGCGCCTCCAACTGCCGGGGCGTCGCGGTGCGCTTGGGCAGCGCGAACCGCACGTCGTAGAGGTAAGCGGCGCGCACACCAAACGCGCCGTGCCGGCGCGAGGCCCACAGGATTTGCGCCTGGACGCCCTGCCCGCCGGGCCGCAGCCCGGCGGCGGTGAGCTGGCGCATGGTGAGCAGGTGCGCCGGAGCCATCCGCCACGGGTAGGTGGGGGTGCCGTGCTTGGTGCCGGCGGGGTCCCAGAAGCGGGCACGGATGCGGGACATCATGCGCCCCCCGCGATGAGCTTGCGGACGCACTCGTCGGCGTACGTCGAGTCCTGCTCGGCCACGCGCTGGGCAATGATCGGGTCCATGTGCCCCAGCGCGGCGGCCTGCATGGGGGTGCAGTTGGCGATCGCGGATGCCGCGGCGGCGCTGGCCTTGGCCTTGCGGGCGGATTCCTGCAGGTTCCTCCGCGTGCTGGTCATGAGCTTGACCCCTTTTCGTCGGTCGAGTGGCCCAGTCCGCACGCCGTGCAGGTGAAGCCGGGCGCGAGGGTGGGGGCGGGGGTGCGCTGCCACAGCAGCGCCCAGCGCAGGCGGCGGGCCGGGCGACCGGTGGCCAGGGTGCGGCGCCGGGCGCGTGCGCTGGGGTGGCCGTCGAAGGCCCAGCCGATCAGCCGGTAGCCGAGGGGTTCGTCGGCCAGGTCGGCCAGCGCCGCAGTGACCAGGCGCCGGCCGGGCAGTCCGGCGGCGTCCAGCAGCCGCACCGCGTGGGTGTCGGCGTCGTACTCCTGCAGCCGCTCCCGGCGGGCCCCGGCCAACGCCGCGGCCAGCGCGATGCAGGCCAGGACGGCCAGGATCGGCAGGGGCAGCCGCAGGATGAGGCCGCTCAGTAGCGCGACCTTGGCCAGCCAGGCCGGGCTGTGCCAGCACGGCCGGGTGCGGTCGTGGTCGAGGGCGTGGTGGGCGATCTCGTGGGCCAGCACGCCATACAGCGGCAACGAGTCCGCGTCGGTCAGCAGACCGGTGCCCAGGTCGATCCGTGGCGTGCGGTCGCAGCGGCTGCCGAAGGCTTCGGCGTTGTCGCCCAGGCCAGGGCTGATGCGGATCAGCAGGCCGGGCAGTTGCGTGCAGTGGCGCAGCGCGCACATCAGCTCGGCCAGGCCCGCCAGGGCGGCCGGGGCGGTGGGGGCGGTGGAGGGCAGGGGGATGGTGGGCGAGGTGGTCATGACGTGCCTCCTCAGCTTCCGGCGTAGGAGCGGATCAGGGAGCGGCACATTCGGCAGGCGGCCCGGCAGCGGGTGCCGTGGACGGGGCAGCGCTGCAGCTGCCGGCCGGTGGTGGGGCCGCAGCGGCGGCAGCCGATGGCGCTGGCCGAGCGGGAGCGGCAGTCGGGGCAGGAGAAGCGGGCCATGCTCACCCCTCCCGCTCAGCGGGGGTGGCCTGCCCGGTGGCCCAGGTGGGGGTGTCGCCGTACGTGGCGTGCAGGGCGTTGCCGAGCGCGACCCACAGCGCCCACGCCTCACCCTCGGTGATGCCGGAGCGGTCGTTGCCGACGCACACATACACCTGGTAGGCACCGCCGGTGCGCACCGTGACCTTCGTCCTGCCGGACTTGTTCCACGGCGCCGGGGCCATGACGGAGAAGTACCGGGGGAGGCTCATCACGCCGCCTCCTGCTCGTCGTCGCTGACCGGCTGCAGGGACAGGGCGCGGATCTCGGTGGCGCTCCGCCCGGCCCACACGCCCTCGGTGGGGCGGATGGCCAGGGCGTAGGCCAGGCACTCGGCCAGGGCCGGGCAGCGGCCGCAGACCTTTTTGGCCTGGCGGTGGCGCAGGCGCCGGGCGTTGTCGTCCTCGACCTCGAAGGCGTCCGGGCCGGTGAACAGGTGCGCCTGATCGAGGTGGCAGGCCGGGCCGGCGGCCAGCATCGCGGTACGTAGCTCGGCGGCGGGGGTGCGGTTCAGGCCACGGGCGCTCATCGGCAGCTCCCGCACTGGCCGGTGCCCTCGCAGACACCGCACTGTTGGGTGGAGGCCATCCATCCGCCACCGCCGCAGCAGTGGCAGGGGGCCCGGTGCACGTTGGCCGGGATCAGTCGGTAGGACATGCTGGTTGTGCTCCTTGTCTGGAGTTGGGGCGGCCCGTGTCTTGGCGGATGGGGGTCGCCCCCAAACGACGGATAGGGGCTAAATGTCGCGCGCAGGAGCGGAGTAAATCCCCTGCGTAAGTCGCCTTTTCAGTGGGAGGCGGCGGCCCGGATTCAGTTGGAAAACAGCGAACGCTTCAGCCCGTTGGCGTGCGGCTTACGCCGCCTTCCCGGGTCTTCCGGCTGCGCGAAGGACGATCCGATTAGAGCTAGCTCTATTAAGCTTCCTTGGCTCCAGCTTGTCAATAGAGCTGGTTCTATTGTTGAAAGCAGGGGCTCCAAGCCAATACCGCTACCCTTATTGGGTGGACGTTGAGTGGAGGGGATGACATGACTGTCGGCTACCGTGAGCTGGCCGAAGTCCTTCGCGAGGGCATCCTGCGAGGCGACTATCCGGCGGGGGAGACTCTGCCAAAGCAAGAGGAGATCGCCGCGCAGTACGGCGTCAACATCAAGACCGTTCGCCAGGCCGTCCGGCTTCTTGAGTCCGAAGGGCTTGTCACTCCCGTACGGCGCAGGGGAACCGTCGTGCGGGCGCGCCCGCCCATGAAGCGGCTGGGCGTCGAGCGCTACGCCAAGAGCAAGTGGAAGTTCGGGCTCGTCGCGTTCGCCGCCGACCGTGAGGCATCAGGTCGCGCGTGGAGTCCGGGCGACCAGACACAGAAGGTTCGCATGGTCGAGGCGGACGCCGAGGTAGCCGAAGCGTTCGAACTCACTGATGGTGCCCAGGTCTACGAGCGCGCACGGCTCGTCAAAGAGGGGGACTCCCCCACACACACGTTGACGAGCTACTACCGCCCTGAGGACGTCCAAGGAACGCCGCTCGTGGATCCGACACCTGGGCCTGCTGGCCGTGGGGGAGGTTTTGCGGTCCTTACGCTCCAGGGACTAGAGCCGGACAGCATGACCGAGACGATTCACTCACGCATGCCGACACCGGATGAGTCCGAGATGCTCGAGCTACCGGCCGGCGAGCCGGTCGTGATCCTTCAACGGCGGACATTCACCCGTGAAGGCCGGTTGGTCGAGTTCGCCCGGGGTGTGCATGCCGCATCGCGCTTCGCATGGTCCTACACGTTCAAGATTCCCGACTGAGGACAGATAAGTGTCATGACCACCCGTGTCCTTGTCCCCGACGTTCTCCGTGCCGACGTCGAGACCTTGTGGGACTACCACGACATGCACCATGTCGTCAGGCCGGCAGACGTCGGCATCGGCCTGGGGAGTCATGACCTCGGGGTCGCCACCTATGCGGCTGACCTCTACCTGCGGGGGCTGTTCCCGCTGATCGTGTTCACGGGCGCCAATGCCCCCACTACGGTCAGCAGGTTCCCCCGCGGTGAGGCTGTCCACTACAAAGAGCACGCAGTCGAGCGGGGAGTTCCCGATGAGGCGGTGCTGATCGAGCCGCAGGCGACGAACACGGGGGAGAACGTCACCCACACCCGCGCCCTGCTGGCCCAGCACGGGATTACCGTCACGTCGGCCATGCTCATCTCGCGCCCCTACCAGCAGCGGCGTGCGTACGCCACATGCAAGAAGCTCTGGCCGGAGATCGACATCACTTGCGCGTCGCTCCCACTTTCGCTTGACGACTACGTTGAAAGCATCGGGGATGTGGATCGCGTGATCAACATGCTGGTTGGCGACACTCAGCGGATCACGGAGTACGCCAAGAAGGGCTTCGCCATCGAACAGCCATACCCAGATGAGGTCGACGCCGCCTTCCAGCGACTGGTAGCTGCTGGTTTCTCGCGTCGCTTGGTTTGACGATAACGGAGCAGGGCTACGGCTTCGCTCTCTCCCCTCATCCTTTGCCTTCGATCGTGCTATAGGCATGTGACCGAAACGATGGCTGCTTCCGCAGCAGACCCCTAGCAGGGAATCTAAGCATACAAAACAGAACAGACCGGGCGATTCGGACATTGAAGTAGAACTAAGAGCCGCTGCCTGTTCACCAGCAGAAACGGCGCACAGCGCCTGCCCGCCTAGCATCTCGGGTTGCCATGGTCGTGAACTGTTTTGTGACGTTTCATGATGTTTCGTGTTCTCACGCTCCCATCTTGCTGGGAAGCAAGTGACGCGGCCCTACTTGCTTGAGCAGCACAGCGCTTCCAATTGGAGGTCAAACCGAGCGGTTGCGGCTAGCTGCCTAGGGCGCCCCTAAGGAATCTTGACCCTGTTGCTATCTGCGCCGGCTGAGATACCATCCTGCAATGGTGGCAGGGGAGTTGCGACAGCAGACCGGCAGCGACTGCACGGATCGAGCTAAGCGGTGGCTGAATTATTCGACTCGCGTAGCGTCGATCTAGACGAACACCGACAAGGCGTTTAAGGATCTACTACATTTTAAGTGGCCCCATGGCGGTCAAGAATTCAGCTTTGACCTGGAGGGCAAGTTACGTGACGATAGTTTATATGACCAGTCGTTTATAGCGGAAGTCAAAGCCTATCGTTACGAAATGGACTCATCTGAAGAGCATCGGGAGTTCGTCGCCGAGCGCTACGTTGCATTCCAAGAAACTGGACCGATGCGACAATCTAATATGGTTATCCTGGTCACCTTTTCAAGCGCAGAGTTGGCATAAACATCGAAGTGCAGAGTTCACCAGAAAGCACCTTGAGTTCCGCTCTAAGGAACAGCTCTTGCGGTTCCTTCTTGGCCCCAAGACTCCGATCGCCCGGACGGAGGGCGGCAGCTGTTCTGTGTCGGTGCTCTGCGTTACCGTTTCGCACGGATCCGACGCCTCACATTTGGAGGGTGCACGTGAAAACGATCAAGACGCTCGTGTGTCTGGCAAACTCCCGCAAGCTCTTGGGGCGATGTGTCGCGGGAATCGTTGAGGGTAGCCATGAAGAGTGGATACGACCCGTCAGCGCCCGCCTAAACCACGAGGTCTCCCAGAGCGAGCGACAATATGAAGACGGGTCTGACCCGCGTGTCCTCGATATCGTCTCCATACCACTTCTCCAGCCTCAGCCATACAGCTTTCAGACCGAGAATTGGCTCCTCGATCCTAACCAGTATTGGAGAAAGACCGGCCGGGCTGGATGGGACAAACTGCTCACACTCGAGCAGCACCCCGGGACTCTATGGATCAACGGGTTTAATACGCACTACGGCTACAATGACCGCGTGCCGGATCAGCAAGCAGCCACTCTAGAGCACTCACTGAAGCTCATCCGGGTCGACCACGTGATGTTGCAAGTGCACGTCCCTGGTACAACGTCCGACGATCCGAAGCGGGTCGTGAGGGCGCGGTTCCGGCATGCGGGATTTGAATATATACTGCGAGTGACCGATCCGGAATATGAACGTGCATACCTCGCCAAGTCGGACGGCTTCTATCGATTAGGCGAATCCTTCATTACAGTGAGTCTTGGCGAACCTTTCGATGGCTATGCCTACAAGCTAGTTGCGGCCATTATCGAGCGAGCGAAGACCGAAATAGGTGGCAAGAAATGATATCCAGCACCCTGCTCACAATCGGCCACTCCACACACAGCTTTTCAAGCTTCCTAAGCCTACTTCGGCAGCATGGAATCACCGCGGTCGCGGATGTGCGCTCGATACCTATCAGCCGATTCACTCCCCAGTTCAACCGAGACATAGTGAAGCGCAACCTGTACGATGCTGGCATAAAGTACGTATTCCTCGGCAAGGAACTCGGAGCGCGTACGAACGACGCCACCTGCTATGTCGATGGGCGGGTACAGTACAGGCGCCTCGCCCAGACTCCTGAGTTCAGCAACGGCATCGGACGCCTATTGAAGGGTGCGCGAACCGAGCGGATCGCCATCATGTGTACCGAGCAAGAGCCACTAGACTGCCACCGCACGGTCCTTATCGCGCGAGTGATTGCAGAGCACGGGGTCGCTATCGACCACATCCACGGGGATGGGAATACCGAGAGTCATGCCTTGGCGATGCGGCGCCTCATGGCCAAATTTGGTCTAGATGAGGCCGACCTACTCTACACCCCAGCCGAACGCCTAGAAGAGGCTCTGAGCCGTCAGGAATGCCAGATCGCGTACTACAACGAGGACTTCGCATCGACGGGACGCTAAGAAGATGAAACTTTATACGATAGGCTTCACGAGGAAGACCGCCGAGCGGTTCTTCGGACTGTTGCGTGAAGCTAGAGTGACAACGCTCGTTGATGTGCGCCTGAACAACGTTTCGCAACTGGCGGGTTTCGCCAAGCGTGATGACCTGAAATACTTTCTCAGCGAGATTTGTGGTGTAGATTACACTCACCGGATTGATCTGGCGCCGACGCAACCCATGCTCGACGACTACAAGAAACACGGCGCCAGCTGGGCTGGCTACGAAGGCCGTTTCTTGGAACTCATGAAGCACCGTCGCATTGAGGAAACCATCCCTCAGGAGCTGCTTAGGAACGCAGTCTTGCTTTGCAGCGAAGACAAAGCGCACCACTGTCACCGCAGACTAGTCGCGGAGTATCTCGCACAGTGCTGGGCCGACGTCACGATTGAGCATCTGGGCTAAAGAGCGCTCCGAGCGGGACTTTATCCTGTTGCTTCGGAATTGTGCTGACGTATCTGTCTATATGTCCTCCGAATCGGACAGGGTGGGGTGCTGCAGCACTGCGAACGGATGACTTCGATGCAGTCTTTAGAGCATGATTTATTTGGCGAGACGGCGATAGCAAATGAATGCGGCGACGAAGAAGGCGAAGTGGTCGGTTCGACGTTCGTAACGACGATGCAGCCGACGGTATCGGTTCAGCCATGCCATCGTGCGCTCAATCACCCACCGATACCAGCCCAGCCGCGTGCTGGAGTCCACGCCGCGGCGAGTGATACGGGGACAATGCCCCGTTGTCGCAGGAGGCGGCGCACATGTAGGTAGTCGTATCCCTTGTCGCCATGAAGCTTAGCCGGACGACGGCGGCGTGGCCCGTGCCGGGATCGAATCGGTGGGATGCCTTTGAACAGGGGTTCAACAGCGAGACTGTCATGGGTATTGGCCGTGGAGATCGGCAGGCTCACAGCACGCGCTTCGAGAGCCTTGCCGACGTTCTCTGACCCCTTCCTGTTCCCAATGCTTTCCCGCGAGAGGCAAAACAGGGTCCCCAACTAGACGTTACTGCAGGTAAGTGGCCTGGTAAGAGATAGTCGCACCCTTGACTTCTAATCCGACGGTCGCAGGTTCGAATCCTGCAGGGCGCGCCACCAAGACCAGGTCATCTCCACTCTGACCTGGTCTTTTGCATGTGTACGGCCCGCACGGCTCATGCAGCCGCAGGCTGTCGAACGCAGCCGTACGCCAGTGTTCGCGGAACATACGCGGAATGCTCGCAGCCTCGTTTTCCCAGGTGGGGCCGGGAGTTTCGGAGGCTCGCGGAACGATCCCGAGCCCTTCGGGCACACCGCGACGTGGTCCGCGCTGTCGCGGTATGGCACCATGCGGTCCATGACGACACGAAAGGCCGATGCCGCGTAGACGGCCAAGCGCCTTGCGCGCGCACCTGGTGGCGAACCGCCGAAGCCACCGCCCACTCCCCAAAGTTCCCGGCGTCTCCGGCCGGACCCATACGGCCATCGCACGCATCGAGTACGAGTACCAGTACTTAGGACCCGGGTCCGTCGCAGGAGCCCTCGCCGCATACCGACAGTTCCTCCGCCGGCCCGGCCGCTATCTCTACCTGCCCCAACCGGATTGCCCCTTCTGTGACCCAATAGAGGCCCGGGACACCCTGGAATTTGCCCTACGACGCCTCCAACGCTCAGCCAGAGTAGAGCTTTCACGGATCGTGGCGAGGTTGGACGAAGAGTTCTACAACCGGACGCTCCCCGACCCCCAGCCGCGTCGCCATCCAGGTCGTTTCGGCGGATGGTGGCATTACCGCATCTATGACCGGTGATCGCCTCCGTGCACGACGAAGGGCCCCGACGCGATCCGAGGCCCTTCGTGTGCTTGGTGTTCTGGTGATGTCTCACACTGCGAGAGCATCCAAAATCCGCTGGTTGGCCACATCCCGTTGGCCGTCGATGCACTTGGCGTAGACCTTGAGCATCACGTCCACCCCGTGGCCCGCCCGCTCGGCCGCTTCCGGCGCGTGCACTCCGGCGTTGAGCCAGAGGGAGACCGCCGCGTGCCGCAGGTCGTACGGCCTGGCCGCCAGGGGCGAGGTGACCTGATCGGGAGTGAAGGCATAAGTTCGGGCCTCCTTCCAGACCTTGGCGTACGCCGAGCCGGAGATCAGGCCGCCCGTGCGAGTGCGGAACAGCCGGCCGTCCTCGCCGACCCCGTGCTTGCCGATGTGCTGCCGGAGAAGGGTCACCAGCTCCGGCGGGATCGGAACCTCTCGGGTCTCCTTCGTGTGCCGGTGCTTGAGGCCGCGATCATCGTGGGCCTCCCCCGAGTCGGTGAAGCGCTTGTTGCTCTGCGGCTTGGTCTTCTCCAAGATGAGCAGGCCCCATCCGATCGCCGGCAGGTGGCAGTCTTTCTTACGGAGCCCCGCAGCCTCAGCCGGGCGGAGACCGCCGAAGTACATGCAGGCGAACATGGCCGCCAGCATCTGGCCACGGGTTCGGCCCGCGTAGGTCACGGCGGTGAGCAGCTCACGGGCCTGGGCCGGGTTGACCACCGAGCGCCGGTCGATCTCACCGCTGGACTTGATCTTGCGAAGCTTCACCTTGTGCAGCGGATTCGCCGACAGCTCTTCGAGTTCCACCGCGTACTCCAGCACGTGGTGGAAGACCGCCCGCTTGCGCCGGTAGATCGAGGTGGCTGCCGCCTTGCCGTCCAGGAGCAACGCCAGGGCTTCCAGAGCCGCCCGCGTGTGCTTGGCCTCTTCCAGAGCACTCAGTGGCAGCGAGGCCGCCTCCAGCCACCGCACCGCACGAGCGATCTCCGGCGAGGTTTCTGGGCGGCGGTCCTCCGGGAGGAAGGAGAACTCTCGCAATGCCCGCCGGATGACGTCCTCGTCGGGGCGGCCAGGAAGGTCACGCATGAGAACGGGGGTCACGTTGGCCAGTGCGTCCGTCATGCCCTCGCGAGTCTTGGCCGCCGCATGAGGCCACCAGGCGTGAACGTAGGTCACCGCGAAGGCGTACCAGGTGCGCGCATCCTTCGCCTTGCCCATCGACAAGGGAAGGCCGCTTTCCAGGTCGAATGCCTCACCGTTCTTGGCCGCCTGTCGCAGGGACGACAGGAAGCTCTCGGCGAGAGCCTTGGTCCGATATGTCTTCGAAGAGCGCTTCCGGGCGACCGACCAGCGCACGACGTGTGACGGTGTCTTGCTGGACTTGTTCCGGCTGATCTCGAAGAATTTCACGTCGTACGAGGTGTTCACGCCGCCTCCCGGAGGGACTCAAGCCACGTCTCGAACTCGCTGCGGTAGAGGCGGATCTCGTCGTTGGGCAGCCGCAGGCCGCGGGGGAACTTGCCGATCTCACGCCAGCGGTAGAGGGTCCGGACGGACACGCCGCCGAGCTCGTCGAGGATCTCGGGGACGGTCATCAACTTGTCGCTGTTCTTCTTCACGCCGCCTCCCTCATTGCCGAAAGGTCTTGTGCGGTGGCTCTGGCTTCCAGGGCCAGCAGGGTTGCTCGCCAGCGTTGGCGTTCGGCGACCATGCGTAGCAGCCGCAGGGCCAGGGAGGGGATGGTGTTGTCGCCGGCCGGGACGGGCTTCCAGACGTAGCGGTGTGGGTCGGTGGGCTCATCAGCCAGGCCGAGCGCTTCCAGGGCCCAGGTGCGGCGGTCGCGCTTGTGCTCGGCCAGGGTCTTGTTGGACCACTTGCGGGAGACCAGGACGCGGCGGCCCGCGTAGCCGAGGTGCTCGGGCTTGTGCGCCTTGCCCCGGCACCGGCCCGGAGCCATGCCCGGCTTGGCGTTCTTGGGCTGCACGCCGTAGCGCAGCCAGTTCGGGCAGGCCGCAGAGCACGGTTCGTAGCGCAGCGCCTCGACCATCCGGGCCGCGTGATCCCGGCGCGCGGGATCGTCGGAGTCGAGGGTGTCACCGAGGCTCTTGGTCAGGTACTTGCTCAGGTAGCGGATGCACTGATCGGCATCCGGAGTCCCGGCCAAGACGCCCTGAACATCGATCTGAGGGCCGGAGCGGACCACGTGCAGTGGTTCGGCGTCCTCGTCGGCGTTGAGCCGGTCGAGTGCCTGGTGCCAGGTCGGCAGGAGTTCGCCGGTGGCCGGGTCGAGGTAGTCGCCGTCCTGGCCGTCCGGGTACGGTTCCGCGCGTTCAGGCCGCTCGGTCCAGACGGGTAGGTGCTCGCCCTCGAAGCGCACTTCCTCGACCGATGGCCACCACACCTGGTGATAGGTCGCGGCGGCGATGGCCTTGATCTCCGCGCGTGGCATGGTGCCCCGGATGGCCATGTGCAGGTGCGGCGCGAGCCGCTTCTGTGGTTCGACGGAGGAGAAGTACTGCACGTCATAGCCGGCCACCCGGCGGAGGTTCTGCACGAACCGGTCGACGAGCTTGGAGAAGTGCAGCGCGTCCCGAGCGGCCCGCGGGTAGTCGTAGGCGTCCGGATCGACGGGCACGCCCTGGCCGGCGCGGACACGGCCGTAGGAGGGCAGGGTCAGGGTGACGAACAGCGACGGCCGGTAGGTGGCCCCGTCCGAGCCGGTGAAGGTCCGCCCGAGCGTGGTGTTCCGCCGCACCCCCCTGGGCAGGTCGGGGGCGTCCTGACGGCGCCTCGTCGAGCGGTTGCGCCTGGCGGCGGTCCGGCCGAGCAGACTGCCCCGCATCCCGGCGGCGTTGATCTCCTCATCCAGCCCGGCGAGCACCGCGTCCAGGTCGGTGGTGTCGTCGCCGGCCTTGTCGGCGGCATCGCGCTGGGCTTGGGTGTCGGCGCGGAACTCCACCAGCCAGCGCTGTTCCTCGGTCGGCTCCTCCGGGGTGGTGGAGGGTTCGGCGTCCAGGTGCCAGCCTTCCCGGCACTGGGCCATCCGCAGGTAGCGGTTGCGCTTGGCGCACGGCGGACACTTGGCCTCCATCGTGGCCCCGCACGGGACGTTGACGTCCTCGGTGCTGCCGGTGTGGATGTCCAACCTGCGCAGCACCACCGGGCGGATGCACACGCCGTTATGCTTGGCGATCTCCACCGCCACATCCAACGCCACCGGCATGGCCTGCCGTTCGGCGCGGGAGAGCGCGCGGCCGGTCGGGTCAGCCACGCTCGCCCCCCTCCCCCACCTCGGACAGCTCGGCGGACAGGCGGACGACGGCGCCGTAGGGATCGGCGTTGACCTTGATGTCGAACAGCTCGAAGGCCAGGACGGGCTGAGGGTGACGCAGCCCCAGGACAGCCAGGAAGGGCCGCTCACACACGCGGGTGATCTCCTCGTCGGTGCCGTAGAAACAGACCCTCATGCCGCCACCTGCCCAGCCATCGCACGGATGTCGGCGTCAGAGACGTAGGCCGCGCGGACCCGGACCGGATCGGGCGAGCACTCCAACCGGACATAGCCGACGCCGGCCCCCTGGGTGGGGATCGGCGAGATGTGATCGGCCAGCGCGCCGCGATCCCGGGCGCCATCGCCGAGGACCATGTCCACCTGCTCGGACTCGTCCAGGCGGAGGGCGATCTTGTCGGGGAACAGGTTGCGGATGTTCATGACCTCCTTACGCGGGTCCTGCAACGCCGCCAGCACGCCCACCCCGACCGCCCGGCCCTGCGTGGCTCTGAGCGCGACGTGGCGGCGGTGGAGCGGCAGCTCGGC
>NZ_JBSFPS010000179.1:0-20891 GCF_053588315.1 Streptosporangium sp. NPDC003464
CATCGATGCTATGAGCTGGGGTACTGCCACAGCTTACTTTCACGCAAACACGTTGAGTAATGGGCGCGACCTCCGGCTCCCGCCACAGCGACGCAAGCCGTGCCGGAACAACCTTCAGAGGAGGCGCGGCAGGACCCGAATAGGCGCTACTTCTCGGTCGGAACCATGTCTGTCTGGCAGGCGCCCCACTGAGGACGGGTCACCTGGCTTGACGTCGGTGCCGCCAGTGCCGCAGCAACAATTGAGGTAGAGGGGATGGTGCTGGTGTGGTCCCGCCAGGCCACCTTTCATCCACGGCAGACACATCACGACCTGCGATGCCTCGACTTGAGGTAGTCGTTCACCCACTTCTTGCTGCTACGCCACCTGCCGTCGTCGTCCTTGACCGCACGGAGTCGTCCCCGTGCGGCAGCCACCCGAAGGGCGTTTATCGACAGCCTTTACCCAGTCCCGCATCTGGAGGTCGACTTCCGGCCATGGCGGCGGCTTCATGCCACCGGGAACTTGGCGATCTCGTGCTGCCGGAAGTTTTGAGGTGATCTCAGCGACTTTCAAATGAGCCTGTCATGACGAGTTACTCGTCTGGACGCCACCACTCCAGCTGATAGTCCGGGTGGTCGAAGTAGCGCGTGGCGAGCGCCCACAGGGTCAGCAAGTCATCGGGGGGCTGATCTCCGCTGGAGATGCGGTTGATCACCTGTCGCCTCGTCTCGACGTCGCCAAGCACTGTCACTGTTCGTGACGAATATCTTGGGTTGCATCGCTGATGATCAGGTCGGCGATCCTGAGCAGGCGGGCGACGTAGGTACGGCCCTCGTGTCGGCGAAGACGCGGAAGCAGCGCCCGCAGATCGCGGGCGCACCCCCTCACAGTCCGGAGTTGATCAGGGCCCAACATCCCTCGCCGGCTCCCCACATAGCTGGTCAGCGGACCTGCCATGCAGGAGTCGAGGTATGCGACCGGCTCTCCGTGGACCTCGGCCCCGCGCAGATCATCGGGGAAGGTCAACCCCGAATGCTCCGCCCACAGGACCGAGACCTCGTCGAAGACCGCCTTGCTCACTCCCCGGCGGGCGCGATGCCGACCGGGCAGGAGACGCCCGTCCCGCCGATGCCGCAGTAGCCGCCGGGGTTCTTGTAAAGGTACTGCTGGTGGTAGACCTATCGCTCAGGCAATAATTCCTGACGGAGGTCCCCCATGACACAGGTCGGTCCGGCTGTCCCCGTCGTCTCCTACGCTCGCATCTCCGCAGACATCAGGAGGGACGAACACGGAGTTCAGGACCAGCACAAGCTCAACCGCGAGACAGCGGTACGGCACGGCTGGACCGTCGTCCACGAGTTCACCGACAACGACAAGTCCGCAGCCAAGGCCGACGTGGTCCGCGACAACTTCGAGGCGATGCTCAAGGCCCTGCGCATGGGAGAGCTTCCCGACGGTACGGCGGTGCAGGGCGTCGTCATCGTCGCAGAGGACCGGCTCGCCCGCCGTCCCGGTGACTACGAACGGTTCGTCGAAGCGATCACCTATCGGGACGGCCGCGTGTTCGCCGACGCTCGCGGGGCGAAAGACCTCTACAGCGAGGACGCCGAGAGCATGGGACTCTTCGGCGCGGTCATCTCGAAGATGGAAGTCCGGAAGATGCAGCGCCGGATGCGCCGCTCCCACCGGACGCGGGCGGAGCTGGGGGTACCCGCCGGCGGGACGCGTCCTTTCGGCTGGTTGCCTGACCGTCTGAAGCTCGACCCTCGTGAAGCTCCGCTAGTACGGCAGGCCATCACCGACCTGATCAGCGGGCGCTCACTCCACTCGATCGCCACCCAATGGCAGAAGGACGGTGTCGAGACCTCTCTCGGCAACCTCTGGACGCCGTCCTCCCTCAAGATCACGGTTACCAACCCCAGGGTCTGCGGCTGGCGCCAGATCAACGGAGAGTTGGTCAGAGACACGGACGGAAACCCCGTCGTCGGGCAGTGGGAGCCGATCGTCTCTCCTGAACAGTGGATGGCGGTCAAGAACCTGTTCGACGCCCGCAAGGGCCACTACGTCCACCGGGACGGACGGATCGGTCACATCCTCCCGCGCGACTTCCGAGAGCCCAACTACCTGCTCACCGGCTTCCTCCGATGCGGTCGAATCAAGCCCGACGGTTCGCGTTGCAACGCTTCCCTGCGGGTCACCCACAACAAGGACTGCGTCCAGCACATCTACATCTGCCCCGCCAAGACGGTGGGCGGTTGCGGCAGCCTTGGCAGGCGAGGTGACATGGTCGACCTCTACATCTCAGAGGCGGTCCTCGCCAAGCTCGAAGAGGTTCAGATGGCCGCTTCCGCCGAGCCTGCCGAGTGGACGGGACAGCCGGAATACGAGGACGCGAAATCCCGGCTCGAAGAACTGCGCAACCAGTGGACGGCCGGAAACATCAGCAACGAACTGTTCTTCTCCATGGCCCCTGACCTAGAAAAGCGCATTAGTCGACTGCGTGCGGAGGCGCAGAACTTCACAGCCTCCATCGAACGTCGTCTAGCCCGATCCACCACGGATGTGACCGAGATCCGGCGACGCTGGTACCTCTCTGAGGAGGAGGGCGGCTTGCCGCTATCCATCAAGCGGTCGTACATCCGTGAGGCGCTGCACGCGGTGATCATCCACCCCAGCGGGGGCGGACGGAGGCCCTTCAACCCCGACCTGCTCGAACCGATCTGGCGTGAGGACTGAGCCTTAAGACGTCCTAGACGTCTTCGGCGAGGAGGCGAGCCGTTGCCCTTACCAGAGGGTGACGGCCCTCTTGCTTTTCCCGCCGAGCGAAAGTGACAGGTGGACGTCTACGGACTCTGACGGACTTCTCTGGACGCTGGCGGACGTCCTCACACAAACCCAATTCGGGAACTTCTGGCGGTGTGAAAACGTTCTTCAAGTGGTACGACTGATCTACGTAAGAAGTCACCGACCCTCTCACGGCGCGACACAGCGAATATTTCGGCGAATTACCTCAGGCGCATGTTTAGTCCGGGCACAAACGCATTTATGACCACCGATGATCGTCGGAGGGCCCCGGCCCGACGGTGGGTGTCCACACAGAGCGCGCCATTCACTCTCTCGCCGCACTCCAATTGATCTATCTCGCTGCTGTGCACCACACGCCAACAGCTACTCTCAGGCTGCCCTGGTGAAGGTGCGCGACGTCTTGACCATCCGGCGGGCGGTGGCTCCATCCACGATGGAGGAGGCCACCTGAACCCTAAAACCCCCTTGTCTGCTCGGGAGTGGGGCAGACAACAAGCCGAACGGTCCCCCCGCTGGTCTGACGAGAAGTGGCGACGTGTCGCCGTTGTGTTCAACGTCAGCGTTGCTGGAGCGCATGACACTGATTCCCTGCCCGACGAGGCGAGCGGGGGGAATGCCGCGTGAACGGAGTTCCTTCCTTCGCCCCTGACATCCTGGCTGCGATGCAGCGCGCGGCCATGCCGGACTTCGCCCGGTGGCAACGCATGGTGTACGCCACGGGCGGCTGTGCTCAGCCCGTCCGGCTCCACGGTGAACGCCTGACCGTGGACGCCGGAACGGGTGAGGTCCTGGACGTCTACCGGACCGCCGACGAACCAACCGGATACCTGCTGACCGCGTGCGGCAACCGGCGCGCGTCCCGTTGCCCGGCCTGCTCGGCGATGTACAAGGACGACACCTATCACCTGATCATCTCCGGCCTTCGGGGCGGCAAAGGCGTTCCTGAAGGGGTCAGCGCTCATCCTCGCGTGTTCGCCACCTTCACCGCCCCGTCCTTCGGCGCGGTCCACGCCCACCGAGAGGGGAAGGACGGCAAGACCCTGCCCTGCCGTCCCCGGCGCGACTTCCCGGTGTGCGAGCACGGGCGGCCGGAAGGCTGCGGCGCACGCCATGACCGCGAAGACCCTCAGGTCGGGCAACCTCTCTGCCTGGACTGCTACGACTACCGGGGCGCGGTGCTGTGGAACGCCCACGCGGGCCAGCTCTGGCGGGAGTTCACCAAGGCCATTCCGTCCGTCTTCGCCCGCCTGCTCGGCGTCAGCCGTACTGAGCTACGCCGGACGTTGCGGTTGTCGTACGCCAAGGTCGCCGAGTACCAAGCGCGCGGCCTGGTCCACTTCCATGCTGTGATCCGCCTCGACGGACCGGAGGGGCCTGCGGACCGACCGCCGGACTGGGCAACGGTCCCCTTGCTGGACCGCGCGATTCGGCTGGCTGCCGGCCAGGTCGCCGTTCCCGTCCCAAGCCGTTCTCCTGGCCCTGTTCCCATTCTGGGCTGGGGTGATCAGCTCGACGTCCGACCGGTCTACATCTCCTCGGACCTGGGCGGGGTCAGTGATCAGCGCGTGGCGTCCTACGTGGCCAAGTACGCCACCAAGGGCGCGGAGTCAGCCGGGACGGTAGACCGTCCGATCCGCAACATCTGGGACATCACCAGTCTGGACGTGACCGAACACGCCCGGCGTATGATCCTGACCTGCTTCAGCCTGGGTGAGCTACCCCAGTACAGGGACATTCCCCTGCGGCACTGGGCTCACATGCTCGGCTACCGGGGGCACTTCTCCACCAAATCACGCCGCTACTCCACGACCCTCGGCGACCTGCGGCAGGCACGGGCCGACCACCGCGCCGAACAAGCCCGGCTGATCCTCGGTCTCCCGGAGCGGGACGGCAGGGAAACGATCACCTTGCAGGACTGGCGCTATGCCGGGAGCGGGCACCGACACGGCGAAGCCTTCTGGGCCGATAACGCCCGACAACGCATCGCCACCGCACGCAAGATCGCGCGCGGACGGGAAGTCAACGGAACAGCCACTGAGGAATGTCCACCTCTTTGAACTGGGCAGGCAGTTATGGTGGAGAAGCCGCGCGACTGCGAGGAGGAGTCGGTATGACCGGGCACGACTGGAATCCTGACCTAGCGCACACCGATCGCAGCGAGCACACCGGGCAGCGGATAGCCAGAGTGCGGAAGCTCCGCAACCTCAGCCAAGAGGGCCTGGCCACACTGGCGAACGTCTCTCGAAGTCTCATCGCCAAGGTTGAATCCGGCTCGAAACCGGCAACCCCTTCCCTCGTCGCCGCTGTCGCACGGGCCTGCTCCGTGGACCCGGCAGAGATCAACGGCCAGCCGTATCGAGGCACCGACAAGCGCAGCGATGCCGTTCACGCAACGATCCCCGCGATCCGGATGGCTTTGGCCTATGTAGACGTCGCACCCGAGTTGGATATGCCTCCTCGGACGCTCGATGAACTGGCTCTGGAACTCGTCAGGCTTCAGAAATTCCAGAAGGCCGCATCACATATCCGACTTGGCGCTCTCCTCCCTGCGGTCCTGGAAGAGCTCACCGTGCAGGTCATGGAATCAGATGCTCCTCGTGCCTGGCGTCTGCTCAATCGCGCCCAAAGCCTCGCCGGTTCCCTGGCGCGTCGCCTCGGCTACAACGACCTGGCGCAGGTCGTGGTGGAACGGACATCTGTCTCTGCTCAACGCGCGGAAGATCCTCACCTACCTCACTTGGTCAGCCTGGGTCGGGCGCGGCTGCTGATGACGCTTGGCTCATGGGACGTCGCGCTCAGGATGATCAAACAGACTGCGGGCAAAGTTGATCAGGACAACCCGGTGTCCACGGAGGTCTTCGGCTCGCTCCATCTCAGCGCGGCCATTGCCGCCGCACGGGCAGGGAAGGTCTCGGACGCCTGGGAGCATCACGGGACCGCGACTGAGGCGGCGGCGCGGGTCAATCCGAGAGATCGGCGTGACCCGTACGGCCTCCAGATGAATCCAGGTAATGCCGCTATTCACGGATGCGCGGTGGCCGTCGAACTAGGTGACTCCGATCAGGCGATACGGCTAGACCAAGGAGTTGATCTAGCTCGGGAAAAGGTCACCGACGAGCGCCGGGCACATCACGAGCTGGACATGGCGCGGGCTCATCTATGGACCAATGATCACGACAAGGCGCTCAAGCGCATGATCAATGCCGAGCGGACCGCGCCGCAGATGACGCGCTTCCATCCCTCGGCCAGGGAGACGGTCCGCCAGCTTGTGCGAGTCCACCGCAGGATTCCAGAGCCCCTGCGGGTTCTGGAAGGCCGCATGTCCCTCTAGGGCAGCTTGTCAAGGGGTCCGGTGTACACAGCTTGTGCACACCGGGCCCCTTGACCATTTCTAAGGTCGCGGTGGCAGCGAGAACTACGGTCCTCGCCGCCCGAATCTGATGGTTCCGACCTTGGAGGCCAGGTGACACAGCACACGGCAACGGCTGAATCTCCAAAGGCAATCGATGAAGCCACAGCGGAGAGCCAGGACAAGGCGCTGGCCGTCGTACAGCGGCTTCTCAAGGAGCGGGGGATCCGTGCCCGGTGCCATCACACGATCAGTCTCGGGCTTTTCGCCAACCGCGCCGATGAGGTCACCTGGCCCAACCGGCCCCTCCGGTCATGGCTGGAGCGGCACCCTCCTGAGCTGGCCGTCATCGGTCCTCAAGGCGGCCACGACGTCACAGTGACCATGGGGCCACGCTCCGGCTCCTACCTGGTATCCCGGCGCACCAACCCTGAGCCGCAGGTCGTCAGGAGCGAGCACCCGGAAAAGGTGGTCGACCTGATCGCGGAAAGCATGTCGTGACGGTGCTGGATGAGTGCCTGAGCCCGCACGTGGCCATGCTCCAGCGTGATCACGTACGGCTGGAGTGGCGCACGCCATACCCGGTGCTGGAGCGGGCGCGCGCGGTGGCCTGGACGTGCTTCTGCCGGGCGACGGTCTACGAGCTGTACGAGGGCGGCGGGCGGGCGTTCATCCGTCGGACCGTCCAGCTCGACGGCAAGCCTGAAGTGCATGAGACCTCTGTCCGGCCGATCAATGAGACTCGGGCGATCTGGACGGGACTGCTGTCCGGTAGAGCCCGGTAGAGACTGGCGTGGCGGCGTGAGATCTGGAGGGACGGCGTCGCCACGCCTGCCAGGAGTCATTCGGGGACTCCTGGCTCCGTGTTCCTCCCCCGTCCCCGGATGGCTGCCGGTCTCGTGGCCTGGTTGAGGCTCTGCTCCGTCCTGGCGTGCCCCCACGCGCGTGAGATGCATCGTTGCCCCCACAGCGTGCATCGGCGGAGAGGGGGTCGACCAAGCGACACGAGCACGTCAGGCAGTCCAGGGCGGGGGAGGAACATCAGCATCCCCAGAGGAACCATCGACGGGAGCGGAGCGGCCGGCACCAATGCGAAGCACCCCGTAGGGGCCGCGTAGCGGTTGGGGCCGGTGGTCGGAGCGGCGGAAAACAAGCAACAACCCCGTCCCCATGCCGGACAGCTCATCCGACGAGAGTGAGTGGATCATTCCTCATGACTTCCTGCGCCCGTCCTGGGGAACCTACTGGCAGACCACGACAGACATGCGGTGAATGAACTGTGCCGTACCCCGCTGCCCGGTGGGCTGGTGCTGAGGGACGAAGCGCCGGACCGTCGATCGCCCCCGACCCTGTCCGGAGATCAGCCACCGTCAGGCGATCGTGAGGGCGTTGCCAATCGTCTGGATGATCACAATCCCGGCTGCTTCCGATGCGGACTTGCGGCAGTGCGTGGGTGGTCGGCGCGGTGTTTGGCTACGGTGGGCGGCCTGGTGCGGCGGGCGGCGGGGTCTGACCGTCCGCGTGGCGCGGGCGCGGGCCGGGACCGGCCGCCAAGGCCGCATGCCCGGTCCCGATGTCCGCGCGGCGCGGGCGGGCACGCCCCGCCGTGCGGTGGCGCGGAGCGCTGCCGCCTTGACCCTGTAGAGAAGATTGTCGCCGGAAACAACTCTGGCCCAAGATCGACATCGGATGGACCGGGCGGTCCTGAGCCAGGATTGGGCTATCTCCGCAGGTCTACGCCTCGCCGGAGGTCAGACCGACCGGGCAGGCGACCCCGGTCCCTCCTATCCCGCAGTAGCCGTTTTTGTTGCGGTAAAGGTACTGCTGGTGATATTCCTCGGCGAAGAAGTAATCCCCGGCCGGGGCGATCTCGGTGGTGATCTGGCCGTAGCCGGACTCGGTGAGCACCTTCTGGTAGGCGTCACGTGAGGCCAGGGCGGACTTCTCCTGCTCGGGCGAGTGGAAGTAGACGGCCGAGCGATACTGGGTGCCGACGTCGTTGCCCTGGCGCATGCCCTGGGTGGGGTTGTGGGCCTCCCAGAAGACGCGCAGCAGCTCCTCGTAGGAGACCCGGGACGGGTCGAAGACCACGCGGACGACCTCCGTGTGGCCGGTCTGGCCGCTGCAGACCTCTTCGTAGGACGGGTTCCGGGTGTAGCCGCCCGCGTAGCCGACCGAGGTGGAGACCACGCCGGGGGTCTGCCAGAACTTGCGCTCGGCGCCCCAGAAACAGCCGAGGCCGAAGTCGGCGATCTCGCTCCCCTCTGGGTACGGCGGAGCCAGCGGGGCGTCGAGGACCGCGTGACGCGCAGGCACCGCCATGCGGGTGTCCCGCCCCGGGAGCGCGTTCTCCGGGGACACCATGGAAGTCTTGTCCTTGCCGAACAGCCAGCCCATTGCGAACCTCCTCCTGACACCTTTGACAGAGGCAACCATCCGGGGGTGCGCGGTGTTCCCGTAAGAGCAACTTAACAGTAACGCAAGAACCACTAATTTGTGTTAAATCTCGTAAGCAGTCAAAATGGGCTACATGCCTGAATCGCGCCAAGGAGTCCTGTACGGCATCGCCGCCTACACCATGTGGGGCCTGTTCCCGCTGTACTGGCCGCTCCTGAAACCCTCAGGCGCCCTGGAGATCCTGGCCCACCGCGTCGCCTGGTCCCTCGTCGCCGTCGTCGCCATCCTGGCGGTGCGGCGCCACTGGTCCTGGATCCGCGAGCTGCTGCGCACCCCCCGGAAGGTCGGCCTCCTCGCCCTGACCGCGGCGATCGTCACGGTCAACTGGGGTGTCTACATCTACGCCGTCAACACCGGGCATGTGGTCGAGAGCGCGCTCGGCTACTTCATCAACCCTCTGGTCAGTGTGCTCTTCGGCGTCTTCCTCCTCAAGGAGCGCCTACGGCCGTGGCAGTGGGGCGCGGTCGGGCTGGGCACCCTGGCCGTCGTCGTCCTCACCCTCGACTACGGCCGGCTGCCGTGGATCGCACTGGTGCTGGCGTTCAGCTTCGGCACCTACGGGCTGGTCAAGAAGATCGCGCAGGTCGGCGCGGCGGAGAGCATGACCATCGAGACGCTGGTGCTGCTGGCACCCGCGCTCGGCTATGTGATCTACCTGCAGGGGCAGGGCACGGGCACCTTCGGGAGCCTGAGCCTCGGCCACACCCTCCTCCTGGCCGGCAGCGGTGTGATCACGGCCGTCCCGCTGCTCTGCTTCTCGGCGGCCGCGATCCGGGTGCCGCTCACCACCATCGGCCTGCTCCAGTACATCGCCCCGGTGCTGCAGTTCCTCGTCGGCGTGTTCGTCATCCACGAGGTCATGCCGCCCAGCCGCTGGATCGGGTTCGCCATCGTCTGGCTGGCGCTGTCGGTCTTCACCTGGGACAGCCTCCGCGCCGCCCACGCGGCCCGCCGTACGGCACTGGAGACCGTGACCGTGTAGGGGCCGGGAGGGGAACTCCGGATCCGCGTGCCGCCGCGACGGGCGGCCCGCAGAAGCTCGGGCGGGCGGACGCCGGCGGACGGCCAGGGCGGGCCCACCCCGGCGGCTGGGAAGGCTCAGGCGGCGCGCAGCGCGGTCACCACGGCGGCGAGGTCCGGGTCGGCCCGCGCGGCCTCCTCCAGCGCCTCCCGCAGGGTCTCCTCGTAGGTGGCCGCCGCCTCGGCGTGTCGGGTGCGGCCGGCGTCGGTAAGCACGGTGTAGACCCCGCGCCTGTCGTTGGGGCACAGGTCCCGGTAGGTGAACTCGGCCTCGTGCAGGCGCGCCACGAGGCGGGTCACCGAGCTCTGGTTGAGGCCGATCCTGTCGGCCAGCTCCTGCATGCGCAGCTCGTGGTCGGGAGCCGCAGCCAGATGGCCGAGCGCGCGGTATTCCGACAGGCCGATGCCGTGCCGGCGCTGGAGCACGGCGGCCAGCCGGTTCTCCACACGCACGTGCAAGGCCAGGACGCGGTTCCACATCGAGGCGTCTCCGGACGGCGCCGGCGGCGCGGGGAGCTGGACCCCGGAGGGGGCTGAAACGGTCACACACACCTCCTTTCACATCCGACTCTCCATGAGCCGGACTTGACACAATATACATGTGCATACATGCTTTGTCGTGTCACCAAAAATATGCATATACATGCAAATATATCCTACGTGAGGAGTCCCGCCAATGGCCTGGATCTACCTGCTCATCGCCGCTGTCTTCGAGGTCGTCTTCGCCCTGGCCACCAATGCCACCGAGGGCTTCACCCAGCTGGGTCCCTCACTGCTCACGGTGGCCGCCGCCGGCGGCGGCATCTTCTTCCTGAGTCTGGCCCTGAAGACCCTGGACGTCGGCGTCGGCTACACCGTCTGGACCGGCATCGGCTCGGTCGGCACGGTCATCCTCGGCACCGTGATCTTCGGCGAGGAGCTCAACACATGGAAGGTGCTGGCGTTCCTCCTGATCATCGGCGGCGTGCTGGGCCTCAAACTCGCCGACCGCGTCTCCCAGCGCGGGGCCGAGCCCCAGCAGGCGGCCTCCGAGCACGTCGCCGCCTGACCCCGCACGATCTCCCCGGCTCCGCGCCGCACCCGTCAGCACGCCCCGTCCCGCACCCGTCAGCACGCCCCGTCCCGCACCCGTCAGCACGCCCCGTCCCGCACCCGCCGGCACGCCCCGCTCCGCACCCGGTGCGACCCGTCCCGCACCGCGCCCGTCCCGCACACGACACCCGGCTCGACCCGTCCCGCGCCACGCCCGTCCCGCACACCACACCCGGCGCGCCTCATCTCACACTGCGCCCGTCCGGCACACCACACCCGGCGCGACCCATCCCGCGCCCCACCCAAGGAGCACCACCATGGCCTGGATCTATCTCTCCGTCGCGATCGTCTTCGAGATCGGCTTCGCGCTCGGCACCAACGCCACCCAGGGCTTCACCCGGCTGTGGCCGTCCGTCTTCACCCTGCTCTCGGCCGCCGGCGGCGTCTTCACCCTCAGCCTGGCCCTGAAGACCCTGGACGTCGGCGTCGGCTACACCATCTGGACCGGCGTCGGCTCCATCGGCACGGTCGTGCTCGGGGCCCTCATCTACAAGGAGCGGATCACCCCGGCCAAGCTCGTCTCCTTCGCCTCGATCATCGGCGGCGTCGTCCTGCTCAAGATCGCCGCGGGGATCTGACGGCCGGGCGGGCCCCCGTCGGAGCCCGCGCGCGGTCAGCCGGAGCGCTCGACGACGTAGTCGCAGAGGGCGAGGTAGGCGGCGCGGGCGGGGATGTCCGGCAGGCCGTTCAGATCTTCGCGGGCCCGGTCGACCCAGGCGGCGAGCTCGGCACGGGCACGGGCCATGGCCGGGTTCGCACGCAGCAGGCGGAGCGCCTCCTCGACGTCCTCCTCGGCCACCGGCCCGGCCAGCAGCTCGCGCAGGCGGGCGTCCTCGGGGGCGTCGGAGGACAGCACGTACAGGACCGGCAGCGTCCGGATGCCCTCCCGGAGGTCGGTGCCGGGCGTCTTGCCGGACTCGACCGAGTCGGAGGCGACGTCGAGCAGGTCGTCGCCGAGCTGCCAGCCCACCCCGATGGCCTCGCAGGCCCGGGTCAGCCGGTCGACGATCTCGGGCGAGGCGCCGCTCAGCAGGGCGCCGAACCGGCCCGAGGTGGCGATCAGGGAGCCGGTCTTGTCGGCCAGGACGTCGATGTAGTGGGCCACCGGGTCCTCGCCGGGACGGGGGCCGATGGTCTCGCGGATCTGGCCGCGGACCAGGCGGGAGAACGTCTGGGCCTGGATGCGGATGACCTCGGCGCCGAGGTCGGCGAGGATGTCCGAGGCCTGGGCGAACAGGTAGTCGCCGGTCAGGATGGCCACGGTGTTGTCCCAGCGGGCGTTGGCCGAGGGAGAGCCCCGGCGCACCGGGGCCTCGTCCATGACGTCGTCGTGGTAGAGCGACCCCAGATGGGTCAGCTCGATGACCACGGCCCCGGGCACCACCTCGGGGGCCTCCGGCGAGCCGAACTGGGCGGCGAGCAGGACCAGCATGGCCCGGAACCGCTTGCCGCCCGCCTCGATGAGGTGCTTGGACGCCTCCGTGACGAAGGCGTCCTCGCTCTCGACCGAGGTCCGCAGCAGCTTCTCGACCTCGGCCAGCCCGCTAGCGAGGTCCTGCGCCAGCCGCTCGTCGATGAATGGCAGATCAACAACCGGTGGCGCAGCCATGAAGCCTTACTCCTCTAACGAATGAACAGTGCGGACGCAGCCTGGTCCGCCAGATCGAGCACCGGCTGCGGGAAGACCCCCAGCACTACCGTAGCCGCTGCCGCCAGAGCGACCACAGCCGAGGTGCCCACGGTGGGCGCGGCGATGGTCGGCCCGTCGGCGGCCGGCTCGCTGAAGAACATCAGCACGATCACGCGGACGTAGAAGAACGCGGCGATCGCCGAGCTCACCACACCCACGACGACCAGCGGCAGCGCGTTGCCGGCGACCGCCGCCGCGAAGACGGCGTACTTGCCGAAGAATCCGCTGGTCAGCGGGATGCCCGCGAAGGCCAGCAGGAAGAACGCGAAGATGCCCGCCAGGACCGGGGACCGCTTGCCGAGGCCGGCCCACCGGGACAGGTGCCCGGCCTCGCCGCCCGCGTCGCGGACCATGGTGACCACCGCGAAGGCGCCGACCGTGGTGAAGCCGTAGGCGGCCAGGTAGAACAGGATGGCCGACAGGGCCTGCGCGTTCTGCTCGAAGGTGCCGATCGCGATCACACCGGTGAGCAGGAAGCCCGCGTGCGCCACCGACGAGTAGGCCAGCATGCGCTTGATGTCGGTCTGGGTGATGGCCAGGATCGCACCGACGATCATGGTCAGGATCGCGACGCCCCACATGACCGGCTGCCAGTTCCACTCCAGGCCGCCCAGGGCGACCCAGAAGACCCGGAGCACGGCGCCGAAGGCCGCCACCAGCACGGTGGAGGCCATCAGGGCGGTGACCGCGGTGGGCGCGCCCTGGTAGACGTCGGGCTTCCACGCCTGGAACGGCGCGGCACCGATCTTGAACAGCAGGCCGACGCCGAGCATCGCGGTGCCGATGAGCAGCAGCGTGTCCTGGCCGGCGACCGTGCCGAGCGAGTCGGCGATGGCCTTCAGGTCGATCGAGCCGGCGTAGCCGTACACCAGGGCCATGCCGTACAGGAAGAAGGCCGAGGAGAACGCGCCGAGCAGGAAGTATTTGACCGAGGCCTCCTGCGAGAGCAGGCGGCGACGGCGGGCCAGGCCGCACAGCAGGTAGAGCGGCAGGGACATGACCTCAAGGGCCACGAACATCACCAGCAGGTCGTTGGACGCGGGGAACAGCAGCATGCCGCCGACCGCGAACAGCAGCAGCGGGTAGACCTCGGTCTGGGCGAACCCGCTGCGGACCGCCTCCTCCTCGTCGGGGCTGCCCGGTACGGCGGCCGCCTGCGCGACGAACTGCTCGTCGTCGTTGATCAGCAGCGCGCTGACGAAGGCCAGGATGAGGATGATGCCCCAGATGAACAGGGAGGGCCCGTCCACCGCGACCGCACCCATGGCCGCGGCCTTGTCCGGCAGGCCGTTGGCGGCCGTCAGGATGGTCGTGACGAACGCGCCGAGCAGCGCCAGCAGCGTGAGCGGCACGTGGATCGACTTGCGCAGGTATCGGGGCGCGAACGCCTCGACCAGCACCCCGATGATCGCCGCGCCGAACACGATCAGCATCGGGGACAGCAGCGCGTATTCGATCGTCGGAGCTTGGATGGTGCCGTTCACTGCCCGGCCCCCTTCTTGTCAGCGACGGCTGGGGTGAACTGGTCCACATGGACGTTGGACAGCGTCTGGTCCACCGCGGGGTTGATCACGTCGAGGACCGGCTTGGGGAAGAAGCCGAGGGCGATGATCACCGCGATCAGCGGGGCCACCACCCACCTCTCCCGCGCGTTCAGGTCGGTGAAGCCCTTGACCGACTCGGCCGTGGGCCCGGTCATCGTGCGCTGGTACATCCACAGGATGTAGATGGCCGCCAGGACCACACCGCTCGTGGCGATGATCGCCGGGACCATGTAACGCTCGTAGGTGCCGAGCAGGACCATGAACTCGCTCACGAACGAGGACAGGCCCGGCAGGGAGAGGCCGGACAGGCCGGCGATCAGGAAGGTGCCGGCCAGCAGCGGGGCGACCTTCTGCACGCCGCCGTAGTCGGCGATCTGGCTGGACCCCCGGCGGTAGATCAGGAATCCGGCGATCAGGAAGAGCGCGCCGGTCGAGAAACCGTGGTTGACCATGTAGAGGGTGGCGCCCGCGCCGCCGTGCGCGGTCATCGCGAAGACGCCCAGCGCGATGAAGCCGAAGTGCGAGATCGAGGTGTAGGCGATCAGGCGCTTCATGTCGGTCTGGCCGATCGCCACGATCGCGCCGTAGACGATGCCCACCACCGACAGCACGATCACCAGCGGCGTGAAGAACTTCGCCGCGTCCGGGAACAGCTCCAGGCAGAAGCGGAGCATGCCGTAGGTGCCGACCTTGTCCAGCACGCCGACCAGCAGCACCGCGGCGCCGGCCGGGGCCTGGGCGGCCGCGTCGGGCAGCCAGGTGTGGAACGGCCACAGCGGCGCCTTGACGGCGAAGGCGACGAAGAAGCCGAGGAACAGCCACTTCTGCGTGTTCGGGTCCTTGATGACCCCGACCAGCTCGGGGAACATGAACGTGCCCTTGGCGGCGATCACGTAGAGCGCGATCACCGCGACCAGCATGAGCAGCCCGCCGAACAGCGAGTAGAGCAGGAACTTCACGGCCGCGTAGGACCGCTGGGCGCCGCCGTACGACCCGATCATGAAGTACATCGGGATCAGCATGGCTTCGAAGAAGACGTAGAAGAGGAAGATGTCGGTCGCCGCGAAGACGCCGATCATCATCGCTTCCAGCACCAGCAGCAGCGCGAAGTAGGTCTTCACCGACCGCTTGGGCGGGGCGGCGGCGCCGGTGCCGTCGGCGTCGTGCCAGGAGGCGAGGATCACGATCGGCACGAGCACCACCGACAGCGCGATCAGCACCAGGGCGATGCCGTCCACGCCGACGCCGTAGTGCACCCCGAAGCGGGGGATCCACTCGTAGACCTCGGCGAACTGGAAGCGCGTCTCCGAGGACGGGTTGAACTGGGCCGCCACGACACCGGTCAGCGCCAGCACGACCAGCGAGACCGCGAGGGCCACCTGCTTGGCGAGCTTGTCGCTCTTGGTGAGGGAGACCCCGACCGCGCCCAGTACGGGCACGGCCATCAGGATCGAGAGCCAGGGCATCACATGTTCCCTACGTAGAGCAGCGCGCCAACGACCACGGCGGCACCGAAGAGAATGGACAACGCGTAGGACCGCACGTAGCCGGTCTGGATGCGGCGCAGCCGGCCGGAGGTCCCGCCGATCATCGCGGCCAGCCCGTTGACCAGGCCGTCGATGCCGCGGTTGTCGACGAACACCGCGATCCGGGCCAGCCACTGGCCGGGGCGCATGAACAGTGTCTCGTTCAGGGCGTCGCCGTACAGGTCACGACGGGCGAAGGTGGTGAGGAAGGAGCCGCGCGGGGCGACCTGGGGCACCTCGGCCGCGCCGTAGCGGAACCAGGCGAAGGCGGCGCCGGCGGCCACCAGGGCCAGCGTGGCCAGCCCGGGGACGCTGAAGAAGTGGAACACCGGCAGCTCCTCGGGGCGGCCGACGGCCGGGGTGAGGAACTTCATGAACCGGTTGTCCAGGATCAGGAAGGCGCCCAGGAAGATCGAGCCGATGGACAGGATGACCAGCGGCACGGTCATGACCGAGGGCGACTCGTGCGGGTGGGCGTCGTCGGCCCAGCGCTTCTTGCCGAAGAAGGTCATGAAGATCATCCGCGACATGTAGAAGCCGGTGATCCCGGCGCCCACGACCGCGAGCCAGCCGAGGATCTCGTTGTGCTCCATGGCCGTCTCGATGATGCCGTCCTTGGTGAAGTAACCGGACAGCAGCGGGAAGCCGATGATCGCCAGGTAGCCGACGATGAAGGTGATCGCGGTGACCTTCATCACCGAGAACAGCCCGCCGTAGCGGCGCATGTCGACCTCGTCGTTCATGGCGTGCATGACCGAGCCGGCGCCGAGGAACATGTTGGCCTTGAAGAAGCCGTGCGTGATCAGGTGCGCGATGGCGAAGGCGTAGCCCGCCGGGCCGAGGCCCGCGCCGAGCATCATGTAGCCGATCTGCGACATCGTCGAGCCCGCCAGGCCCTTCTTGATGTCGTCCTTGGCGCAACCGATGATCGCACCGGCGAGCAGCGTGGCCACGCCGACGATCGTCACGACGAGCTGCGCGGTCGGGGCGGCCTCGAAGAACGCGCCGGACCGGACGACCAGGTAGACGCCGGCGGTGACCATGGTCGCGGCGTGGATGAGGGCCGAGACCGGGGTCGGGCCCTCCATCGCGTCCAGCAGCCACGACTGCAGCGGGAGCTGGGCCGACTTGCCGCAGGCGCCCAGGAGCAGCAGCAGGCCGATGGCGGTCATGGTGCCGTCGGAGGCCTCGCCCGCGAGCGGGAAGACCTTGCCGAAGGTGACCGAGCCGAACGTCGTCCAGACCGTGAAGATGGCGATCAGCAGGCCGAAGTCACCGACACGGTTGACGATGAAGGCCTTCTTGGCGGCGGCCGCCGCCGTGGGCTTGAACTGCCAGAAGCCGATCAGCAGGTAGGAGGCGAGACCCACGCCCTCCCAGCCGACGAACAGGGCGACGTAGTTGTCGGCCAGCACCAGCAGGAGCATCGCCGCGACGAACAGGTTCAGGTAGGCGAAGAACCGGCGCCGGTCGGTGTCGTGCGACATGTAGCCGATCGAGTAGATGTGGATCAACGAGCCCACACCGGTGATCAGCAGGGCGAAGCTGATCGACAGCGGGTCGATCAGCAGCCCCATGTCGGCGATGCCGGGGATGAACTGGTAGAGCTCGATCCCCCGGCGCCGCTCCGACTCGGGCAGGCCGAGCAGTTCGACGAAGGAGACGACGGCCACCACGAAGGCGGCCAGCGACATGGCGACACCGAGGAGGTGGCCCCAGCCGTTGGTACGGCGCCCGCCCAGCAACAGGATCGCGGCCCCGAGCAGCGGCAGCGCGATCATCAGCCAGGAGACCCCGATCACTCCACCGGAGTGCTGGATGATCTCAACAGGAGATTCCACCGGCCACCTCTTAGTACTTCAGCAGGTTGGCGTCGTCCACCGACGCGGACCTGCGGGTTCGGAAGATCATCACGATGATGGCAAGGCCGATCACGACCTCGGCCGCGGCCACCACCATCACGAAGAACGCGATGAGCTGGCCGTCCAGGTTGCCGTGCTGCCTGGCGAAGGTGACGAAGGCGAGGTTGCAGGCGTTGAGCATGAGCTCCACGCACATGAACACCACGATCGCGTTACGCCGCGTCAGCACGCCGATGCCACCGATCGCGAACAGCAGCGCGGAGAGCACCAGGTAGTGAGTGGTCACTTGGCTTCCTCCTGATGGGCCGCGTCCTCCGCGACGACGTCTTCCTCAGCGGCGACGTCCTTGTCGATGACCTGCTTGACGAGCGCCGCCTTCGCCGGGTCGGTCGGCCTGACGCCGTCCTCCTCGTGCCGGGCGAGCACCCGGTTGATCGACTTGGGCGACACCGAGCCGTCGGGCAGCAGGGCCGGCATGTCGATGGCGTTGTGCAGCGCGTAGGTGCCCGGGCCGGGCAGCGGCGACGGCTGCGGGCCGGTGAACCGGGCCCGGGACAGGTCGCGCTGGGTCGCCTTGGGCCGGACCCGCTCACGGTGGGCCAGGACCATCGCGCCGAGCGCGGCGGTGATCAGCAGCGCCGAGGTGACCTCGAAGGCGAAGACGTGCCTGGTGAAGATGAGCTGGGCCAGCGCCGGGACGTTGCCGCCCGCCTGCTGGGTGGCGCCGCCGACACCCACCGCGGGGGCGAAGACCGTGTTGCCGACCCCCAGGGCGAGCAGGGCGGCGAAGCCCAGGCCCGCGACGGCCGCCCAGAAGCGCTGTCCCTTGATCGTCTCCACCAGCGAGTCGGCGGAGTCGACGCCGACGAGCATCAGCACGAACAGGAAGAGCATCATGACGGCGCCGGTGTAGACGATGATCTGCACCGCGGCGAGGAAGGGGGCGTCCTGGACGGCGTAGAGCACCGCCAGGGAGAGCATGACGACGCCCAGCATCAGAGCCGAGTAGACCGCCTTGCGGCTGAAGACAAGTCCGAGTGCGGCCGACACCGAGACGACGGCCAGCACCCAGAACGTGATGGTCTCACCCATTGTTACGTCCCAGCCGGTAGTAGTCCTCTTCGGTCTCACCCAGGCGCATGGGGTGAGGGGGGAGCTCCATGCCGGGACCGAGCGGCGCGAGGAGCATCTCCTTGGTGTAGATGAGGCTCTCGCGGCTGGAGTCGGCGAGCTCGTACTCGTTCGTCATGGTCAGCGCGCGGGTCGGGCAGGCCTCGATGCACAGGCCGCACAGGATGCACCGCAGATAGTTGATCTGGTAGGTGCGCCCGTAGCGCTCACCCGGCGAGAAACGCTCCTCGTCGGTGTTGTCCGCGCCCTCGACGAAGATCGCGTCGGCCGGACAGGCCCAGGCGCAGAGCTCACAGCCGACGCACTTCTCCAGGCCGTCGGGCCAGCGGTTGAGCTGGTGCCGGCCGTGGAAGCGCGGAGCCGTGGGCCGCTTCTCCTCGGGGTAGTTGACCGTCTCGACCTTCTTGAACATGGTGTGGAAGGTCACGCCGAACCCCTTGATGGGGTTCAGCCAATCAGTTGCTCCCACTGGGAACCTCCTTGCGCTCCACCCCGTGGTAGTGCGGCAGGTCGAGCGGCGGCACAGGGAAACCACCCGCGGTCGGTTCGGCTTCGAGACGCTCGAACTCGGCCTGGACCTGAGCGGCCTTGTCCTCCTTGCGCTTCTGCAGCACGCTGTCGAAACGCCACCAGACGCCGATGCAGCCGATGAGCACGAGCGCGGCCAGGATCAGCACCAGCGACCGGTTGACGGTGTCCATCTGCAGGGCCCGGACGGTGGCGACCAGCAGGATCCAGCCGAGGTTGATCGGGATGAGGATCTTCCAGCCGAGGGCCATGAGCTGGTCGTAGCGGACTCGCGGGAGCGAGGCGCGGCACCAGATGAAGAAGGAGAAGACCAGCACCATCTTGAGGAAGAACCACAGCAGCGGCCACCAGCCGGTGTTCGCCCCGTCCCACATGGAGATCGGGAACGGAGCCCGCCAGCCGCCCATGAACAGGGTGATCGACACGGCCGAGACCACGAAGACGTTGACGTACTCGGCCAGCATGATGACCGCGAACTTCAGCGAGTTGGAGTATTCGGTCTGGAAGCCGCCGACCAGCTCGCCCTCGCCCTCGGGCAGGTCGAAGGGGACCCGGTTGGTCTCGCCCAGCATCGTGACGATGTAGATCAGGAAGGACGGGATCAGCAGGATCATGTACCACGAGGGCATCGGGATGCTGAGGCCGCCGAGCGTGAACGTGCCGCCGGACGCCTGCGCGCTGACGATCTCCGAGGTGGAGAGCGTCCCGGCGAACAGGAACACGCCCACGAACGACAGGCCCATCGCGATCTCGTAGGAGACCACCTGGGCGCTGGCCCGCAGGCCGCCCAGGATGGTGTACGGCGAGCGCGACCCCCAGCCGGCGAGCACGACGCCGTACACGCCGATCGAGGCCATCGCCAGCACCAGCAGCACCGCGACCGGCAGGTCGGTGAGCTGCAGCGGCGTCTGGACGCCGAACATCGAGACCATCGGCCCCATGGGGATGACCGAGAAGGCCAGGAAGGCGGGGACCGCGAGGACGACCGGGGCGATGAAGTAGATCACCTTGTCCACGGTCCGCGGCATCAGGTCTTCCTTGAGACCCATCTTCAGGCCGTCCGCCACCGACTGGAGCAGGCCGAACTTGCCGGCCCGGTTGGGGCCGTACCGGTTCTGCATCCGGGAGATCAGCTTGCGCTCGAACCACACGCCGAAGAGCACGCCCAGCATCAGGACGGCGAAGATGACGACGGCCTTGATGATGCTGATCCAGATCGGGTCTTTACCGAAGTCGGCAAGGGTCGGATCGGCCGCCGCTAGAAGAGTCCGGGCATTCATTGGTCGCTCACCGCTCCTCGTCCGCGCCGGGGGCGGCCTGTCCGTCGCCGGCCGTCGGGCCGGAGGCGCGCTCCGCGGGCGCGGTGCTCATTGCGTCGGGGCCGTTCCCGTAGGCACTCCCGATCTTGACGATGTCACCGGCCGTGGCGCACAGGTCGCGGGTCACCGAGCGGCCGGCGGAGTTCGACGGCAGCCACACCACCCTGTCGGGCAGGTCGGCGATCCGCACCGGCAGGCTCAGCGAGCCCTGCCCGGTGGTGACGATGATCTTGTCGCCGTCGGCGACGCCGGACTCCGCGGCGGTGGCCGCCGACACCAGTGCCTCACCTGCGCGGGCGGTGCCCGCGAGGTACGGCTCGCCGTCCTGCAGGCGGCCGTCGTCGAGCAGCAGGTGCCAGGTGGCCAGGACCGCCTCGCCGGCCCGCGGGGCGGCGGTCGCCCGCGCGCCCACCTCCGGGGCGGCGGCCCGGGAGCCGCGCCACGCGCCGATGGAGCCGAGCTCGCGGCGGGCGGCGGCGGGGTCCGGGAGACCGAGGTGCACGTCCATGTGGTCGGCGATCGCGGAGACGGCCCGCAGGTCGCTCATGATCCCGGGGACCGGGAGCGCCTCCTCGAAGGTGCGGCC
>NZ_JBSFPS010000180.1:0-20826 GCF_053588315.1 Streptosporangium sp. NPDC003464
TGAAGACCATTCCGCCATCCGGAATATCGCGTTCCAAAAAGTACCGAATTACGTACTTGTGTCCAGGTTTGATCAGGGAGGCCAGGCGCGGTAGCACCTGGCCTCCCTGCCGCTCGAGCTCGCGGACAACCCTCGGGTCGACCTTCGCGTCCTCTCGAATCATGAAAATAATTCGGGTTGGACAGACCGTGGTGCCCACAAGACCGTTAATCACCTGTCGCGGGTCGACGAGACGGATAGCGAACGGGGTGATTGGGGTATGCATGTGAGCGCCGTGTGCCATGTGCCTCTCCGCGTACTGTGGTATCCGGGAGGCCGATTCTCACCCTTTTCCCCGACGTTTTGTTGTCCGAAACGCCCAAACCCCCCTTCAGTAAGCGGATTGTGTCTGACTTGTTACACTGGGCTCACTCGACCCATTGCCGTGCCAAATCCTCCATCCCGACAGGGTCTTCCGCGCCACCCTGGCCATCCCCCGCAGGTCGTCCATGGCCGTCCTGGCGATGTCCACCCGGCTGTCGGGGTCGTCCACCCAGTCGACGGGCACCTCGTGGATGCGCAGGCCGTGCCGTTCGGCCAGGAGCAGCAGCTCGGTGTCGAAGAACCACTCCTCGTCCTCGACGGCGGGCAGCAGCGCCTGGGCGATCTCGGTGCGGGCGGCCTTGAAGCCGCACTGGGCGTCGGAGAAGCCGGCGCCCATCGCCGAGCGCAGCAGCAGGTTGTAGCTCCTTGAGATGAACTCCCGCTTCGGCCCGCGGACCACGTTGGCGCCCTTGGACAGCCGGGTCCCGATGGCCAGGTCGCTGTGGCCCGACAGCAGCGGGGCCACCAGCGGCAGGAAGGCGTCCAGGTCGGTGGACAGGTCCACGTCCATGTAGCTGACCACGTCGGCGTCGCTGCCGGACCAGACCCGGCGCAGCGCCCGTCCCCGTCCCTTGGCGTCAAGGTGGACGGCGCGCACGTGGGGCAGCTCGCGGCCGAGGCCGGCGGCTATCGTCCAGGTGGCGTCGGTGCTGGCGTTGTCGGCGATCGTGATGCGGAAGCCGTACGGGAAGGTGCCCGTGAGGTAGGCGTGCAGGCGGCGGACGCTCTCGGCGAGCACCCGCTGCTCGTTGTGCACGGGGACCACGATCTCGACCAGCCGGGTGCGTGGCGGTGCCGTCAACTGCTTCACGCTTCCCCCCATGAGTAGCGACTCGGATCTCTCATGGGGTCAGGCTCTTGAAGCGATCTTGACTGGACCTGAGGCGACCATTAAGGCCCCGTGAGAAAACCGAAGGGACCCCAGGATGATCGGAGGCTCTTGGAAACGACTGGTATATGGGGATTTCCGGGGAGGGGCGGTCAGCTCCGGCCGGCGGAGCCGGGCAGCCGCATCCGGGCGAGGGTCCCGCCGCCGGCGGCGTTCTCCAGGGCGACCTCTCCGCCGGCCTCCCGTACGGCCTGCGCCACGATGGCCAGCCCCAGCCCGGAGCCGGGCATGCTCCGGGCCGAGGAGGACCGCCAGAACCGGTCGAACACGTAGGGCAGCTCGTCATGCGGGATGCCGGGGCCGTGGTCCCGTACGGTCAGCTCGCCGTCGCGCAGCCGTACGGTCACCGGGCCGGTGGCGAACTTCACCGCGTTGTCCAGCAGGTTCACCACCGCCCGCTCCAGCGCGGCCTGGTCCCCGTGGACGTACCAGGGCCCGAGGCCGACCTCCATCGGGGTGTCGGGGGCGCGGAGCCGGGCCCGGCGCACGGCCGACTCGACCACGTCGTGGAAGGCGACCTCGACGTGCGGCTCGTGCTCGTCCTCCGGCCGGGAGAGCTGCAGCAGGTCCCCGACCAGGGTGGACATCTCCTCGAACTGGGCCTTGAGGTTGGCCAGCAGCCTGCGCTTGGGCTCCGGGGCGAGCGGGCGGCCGGTGTTCTCGCTGCGCAGCAGCAGGTCGACGTTGGTGCGCAGGCTGGTGAGCGGGGTGCGCAGCTCGTGCCCGGCGTCGGCGATCAGCCGCCGCTGGCGCTCCCGGGACCCGGCCAGCGCGCTGGTCATCGCGTTGAACGAGGTGCCGAGCCGGGCGATCTCGTCGGTGCCCTCGACCGGGATCCTGGTGCCCAGGTCCTCGGTCCTGGCGACGTGCTCGACGGCCTCGGTCAGGCGGCCGACCGGGCGCAGCGCCGTGCGGGAGATGAGCAGGCCGGCCAAGGCCGCGCCCAGGACGCCGAGCGCGGCGACCCCCGACAGGACGCCCGCCAGCCAGGTCAGGGTCGACTCGATCTGGGCCAGCGACCGTGACTCCATCATCGCGACGCCGGGCGCGACGTTCTCGGTCCGCACCAGCACCGGCTCGCCGGTGTCGGTGACGCCGTCGCGCAGTCTGGGCCGCTCCGGCCCGCCGGCGGCCACCTCCCGATCCGCCCCGGTCACCGCGACCGCCGTCTGGCCCAGCACGCACCGCCGGCCGTCCGAATAGACGAGCTGCACCAGGGGCACGAAGGGCCGTAGCCCGTCGCCGCCGACGGGGGAGGTCCGCCCCGCGGCGCACATCTCGAGAATCCTGGACGCGTCCCGGTCCTTCGGGCCCTGTCCGGGCGGGCCTCCCCTCGGGGGGCCCTGGAGCGTCCGCTCCACCTGGGCGTGGAGCTGGTCGCGGACGACGAGCCAGCACGTCCCGGCGCAGGCCGCGATGGCCAGCGCCACGGCCACGGTGATCAGTACGGTGAGCCGGGAGCGCAGGGAGCGGCGACGTCCGCTCACGGGGAGGTCCGCAGCACGTAGCCGACGCCCCGGACGGTGTGGATCAGCCGGGGACGCCCGGCGGTCTCGGTCTTGCGGCGCAGGTACATGACATAGACGTCGAGGGAGTTGGAGGACGGCTCGAAGTCGAAGCCCCACACCTCGCTGAGGATCTGCTCGCGGGTGAGCACCTGGCGGGGGTGGACCATGAACAGCTCCAGCAGGAGATACTCGGTCCGGGTCAGCTCCAGCCGCTCGCCCGCGCGGGTGACCTCACGGCTGGCGGTGTCCATCCGCAGGTCACCGTGGGCCAGCACGCCGTCGTCGCCGGCGGCGGCGGGCGCGGACAGGGCGCCGCGCCGCAGCAGCGCCCTGACCCGGGCCAGCAGCTCGTCCAGCTCGAACGGCTTGACCAGGTAGTCGTCGGCCCCCGCGTCCAGCCCCGACACCCGGTCGCCCACGGCGTCACGGGCGGTGAGCATGAGCACCGGCACGTGGTTGCCGGAGGCCCGGAGCCTGCGGCAGGCGGTCAGCCCGTCGAGACGGGGCATCATCACGTCGAGCAGGACCAGGTCGTACGGCTCGCGCTCCAGGATCTCCAGCGCGGCCTGCCCGTCGCAGGCCAGCCCGGCCCGGTATCCCTCGTACTCCAGGCTGCTCTGCAGCGCCTCCCTGAGCGCGGGCTCGTCGTCCACGACCAGCACGCGCGCCGCCTCACCGTCACCCATGCCCTCACGCTAGAGGCTCATCATGAGAGCCCCATGAACGCCCTCGGCGGAGCCCGTCAGGTGGGGACGCCGCCGCGCCGCACGCTCACCAGGCCACCGGGAGCGCGTGCAGGCCGAAGATCGGGCCGCCGTACTTGAACGGCAGCTCCTCGACGTCCCCCACGACGCGCAGGCCGGGGATCCGCTCGAAGAGCGTCCGACAGGCGATCTCCAGCTCGGCGCGGGCCAGGTTCTGGCCCAGGCACTGGTGCACGCCGTACCCGAACGCCACGTGGTTGCGGGCGCCACGCCGCAGGTCGAGCTCGTCGGGGCGCTCGAAGGCCCGCGGGTCGCGGTTGGCCGAGGCGCCGAGCACGAAGATGCCCTCCCCCGCCCGTACGGCCTGGCCGCCGATCTCCAGGTCCTCGGTCGCGACCCGGTCGAAGGCGATCCAGTCCACGATCGAGTGGAAGCGCAGCAGCTCCTCCACCGCGAGCGGCCAGCCGCCGGGGTCGGCGCGCAGCCCGGCGAGCTGCCCGGGGTGGCGCAGCAGCGACAGGACGCCCAGCGGGATCATGTTCGCGGTGGTCTCGTGCCCGGCCACCAGCAGCAGGAACGTCATGCCGACCAGGGCGTCGTGGGAGAGCTCGCCGCTCTCCCGCCGGGCGGTCACCAGCCGCCCGACGAGGTTGTCGCCGGGCTCGCGTTCGGCCGCGGCGATCAGGCCGTCGAGGTAGTCCCAGATCTCCATGGCCGCATCCATGGAGTCCTGCGGGGCCTCCGGGGCGGCGCCGACCATCCTGCGGGTCCTGGACTGGAAGAAGTCGCGGTCGGCGTACGGCACGCCGAGCAGCCGGCAGATCACCATCGACGGCACGGCCAGCCCGAACGCCTCGACGAGATCGGCGGAGGTGCCCTGCTTGAGCATGTCGTCGAGGAGCCGGTCGACGATCTCCTGGATGACCGGGCGCATCTCCCTGATCCGCCGGACGCTGAACTCGGGAATGAGCATCCGCCGGTAGACGCCGTGCAGGGGCGGGTCCATGTCGATGAACTGGCCCTGCTGGAACCTCGCCCGCGCCCGCCGTTCCTCCTCGGAGACGGACGCGGGCGACAGCGCGGCCATCGGATGGCCGGGGGTCGCGGGGTCGGTGCTGATCCTGGGGTCGGACAGCACCTGCTGCGCCTCGGCGTGCCGGGTGACCAGCCAGACCCGGCCGCCGGGGAGATCCGCCCGGACCAGCGGCGCTTCCTCGCGGAGCCCTTCGTACTCCGGTGGGGGCGCGAACGGGCAGCTGCGCGTTACAGGAAAGCTCTGAGCCATAGTCTTGCTCCTCACAGACCGGCCGCTTTGCTTACTTACACGAAAGTAAGTAAAGTGCGAGCGGTCGTCAAGCACTGCGCGACACAGGAGTGGCGGAACGGCGATGAGTGCCCGGCGTAGCGACACCAGGGAACGGATCCAGCAGGTCGCGCTGGAGCTGTTCGCCGAGCGGGGATACGAGAAGACCTCACTGCGGGAGGTGGCGGAGCGGCTGGAGATCACCAGACCGGCGCTCTACTACCACTTCAAGGCCAAGGAGGAGATCCTCTCCAGCGTCATCGAGGACCTGAACGCCTCGATCGGCGAGCTCGTCGAGTGGGCCGCCGCCCAGCCGCACACCCGGGAGGCCCGCGAGGAGATCCTGGGCAGGATCGCGGCGCTGCTGAACGACCAGTGGCGGCCGCTCATCCGTTTCGCCCAGGTCAACCAGGCCGCCATGGCCGAGCTGCCGGCCGGGGCGCAGATGCAGGAACGCATACTGACGATGGTGTCGGTGCTGAGCTCGCCCGAGGACGGGGCCGTCGAGCAGTTCGAGGCCCGGCTCGCGGTGATCGCGCTCATCCTGGGCAGCGTCCCGCTCATGGGCGGGCCCGAGCTGACCGAGGAGGAGCGGGCCGCGACGGCGATGACCGTGGCGACCCGGCTGATCTCAGGCCGGTAGGGCCGTCCGGCCGGGCCGGACCCGGACGACCGGACCATGGCGGCGCGGCCCCCGGCGACCGGGCTCGGACCGGCGGGGCTCGGACCGACCGGGCCCGGACCGACCGGGCCCGGACCGGCGGGACTCAGGCCAGTAGGGCCATGGCGGCGTTGTGGCCGGGGATGCCGCTGACGCCGCCGCCGCGCCGGGCGCCCGCGCCGCAGAGCAGGACACGCTCGGAACCGGTCTCCACGCCCCACCGACCCGGCTCGCCGTAGGGCCAGGACAGGTCGCGGTGGAAGATGTGGCCGCCGGGCAGGCCCGCCTCGTTCTCCAGGTCGACCGGGGTCTTGACCTCCAGGCAGGGCGTTCCGTCGGGGGCGCGCAGCAGGCAGTCCTCGATCGGCTCGGCGAGCACCCGGTCGATCGAGGCGATCGTGGCCCGCAGCGCGGCCTCGCGCGCCCCGGCCGGGTCCGCGCGGAACAGCCGGGCGGGCATGTGGAGGCCGAACAGGGTCATCGTCTGGGCCCCGGCGGCCCGCAGACCGGGGCCGAGGATGGACGGGTCGGTGAGCGAGTGGCAGTAGACCTCGGCCGGGGGCAGCTCCGGGATCCGCCCGGCCGCCGCCTGCGCGTAGGCGCGGGCGAGCTGGTCGCGGCCCTCGTTGATGTGGAAGGTGCCGCTGAAGGCCGCCGCGGGGTCCACGTCGGCGTCCTTGAGCCGGGGCAGCCTGGACAGCACCATGTTGACCTTGAGCTGGGCGCCCTCGGGCGCGGGCCCGTCGGCCGTGCCCAGCAGGCGGGCGAGCACCGCGGGCGGCACGTTGGCCAGGATCCGCCCGCCCCGGACCGTGTGCTCGCCGCCCGCGTCGCGGAAGGTGACCTCGCCCGCCGGGTCGACGGCGACGACCTCGGCCCCGGTCAGGATCTCGGCCCCGGCGGCGCGGGCGGCGCCGGCCAGGGCTCCGGAGACCGCGCCCATGCCGCCGACCGGGACGTTCCAGTCGCCGGTCCCGTCCCCGATCACGTGGTAGAGCAGGCAGCGGTTGGCCAGCAGGTCCGGGTCGTGGGGGTCGGTGAAGGTGCCGATCAGGGCGTCGGTGAGCACCACGCCGCGCACGGTGTCGTCGGCGAACCGCTCGTCCACGACCTCGCCGATCGGCCGCTCGAACAGATCCCGCCACGCCTGCGGGCCGACGAGGTCCCGCATCGCCGCGCGGTCCATGAGGGGTTCCAGCAGGGTCGGCGCGACCCGCCCGGCCACCTCGGCGGTCATCGCGTAGAAGCGCCGCCACGCCTCCAGCTCGGCCGTGCCGCCGGTGACCCGGGCGAAGGAGGCGGCGGTGCGGCCGGCGTCGCCACCGTCCACCAGCAGGCCGGTGTCCCCGGCGGGCGTGTAGGAGGCGTAGCGGCGGCGGCGCAGCTCGACACCGATCCCGAGGTCGGACACGATCTTGGCGGGCAGCAGGCTGACCAGGTAGGAGTAGCGCGAGAGCCGGGCGTCGACCCCGGGGAACGCCTGCGCCGACACGGCGAGGCCGCCGACGTGGTCGAGGCGTTCCAGGACGAGGACCCGGCGGCCGGCCCGGGCGAGGTAGGCGGCGGCGACCAGGCCGTTGTGGCCGCCTCCGGCGATCACGACGTCATAGCGAGAACGGAACACGGGACATCCCGGGGTTGTGGTGAGAGGACGACGGGGCGGGGCGGGCACCCGCCGGTCAGAGACCGGTCTGCCAGTGCGGCTCGGGACGGAGCACGCTCGGTACGTCGGTCGACACCATGTTCCGCACCATATAGCGGGACCGGCGGATCGGTCTACGGCGCCGGCCGGGCCGTGGACTCCGCGGCCCGGGCCGCGGACAGCGTGATCCTCAGGAGGGTCGCGGCGGGCCCGGTGGGGGTGCGGCCCCGCCGCCAGACCGCGCGCAGGCGGCGTTCGAGGTCGATGCCGCGGGTGGCCACCTCCGCCAGCCGGCCGGTGGCCAGCTCGGCCTCGACGGCGTAGCCGCTGAGCACGGCCGGGGCGGCGCCCTCGCGGGCGGCGCCCTTGACGGCGGCGTTGGAGCCGAGCTCCAGCCGGGGCACGGCGGCGGCGTGGCCGGCCAGCGCGAGGTCCAGGGTCTCGCGGGTGCCGGAGCCGCGCTCACGGACGACCAGCGGGGTGGCGGCGAGCTCGGCGGCCAGCAGCGCGGTCCGGCGGCGCGTCCAGGGATGGCCGGGGGCGACCACCACGACGAGCCGGTCGGTGGCCACCACCCGGGAGGCGAGCCCCGGCGGGACCGAGGGCCCCTCGACGAAGCCGAGCTCGATCCCCCCGCTGACGAGCCTGGCCACCTCGGCGGAGTTCTGCACGTCCAGCCCCACCTGGACCTGGGGCTCGCGGTTCTGCAGCTCCCCCAGCCAGCGCGGCAGCAGGTATTCGGCCACGGTCATGCTGGCCGCGATGTGCAGGTGGGCCGCCCGGCCGTGCCGTACGGCCTCGGCGCCGCGCATCAGCTCCTCGGCGGCCGCCAGCACCTGTGCCGCCCAGGCCGTGACCATCACGCCCTGCGGGGTGAGGGTGGAGCCGCGCGGGGTCCGCTCCAGCAGGGGCAGCCCGAGACGGCGCTCCAGCAGCGCGATCCGCTTGCTCGCCGACGGCTGGGCGATCCCCGCCGCCCGGGCCGCCTGGCCGAGACTGCCCAGGCGGTCGACGTCGACGAGCAGCCGCAGGGACCCGAGATCGGGCAACTCGCTCATAGCCCTAGGCTATGACCTTCCAGGGAGATGACGGCTACTGGCCGCGCCCACCTGCGTCAACACTCGGATCATGGCCTTCTCCCCATTTGCTGATTCTTCCGGACATATCACGAACAGGAATGTCTCGGTGGGGAGCGCACCCGCCCACCGGGACCCGGGCCCCGGCCCCTCCCCCGGCGGCCCACCGGCCTCCGGCCCCCGGCCGGTACGGCGGGCGGCGGCCGGGATCGGCGCCCTCCTGCCCGGCCTGGGCGTGACGGCCGTCGCGGTGGCCGCCTCGGTGTCCCTGAGCCGGGCCCTCCCCGGGGTGAGCGCCGCGGTCATCGCGGTGGCCTGCGGGGTCGTGCTCACCAACCTCGGGGGGCTGCGCCCGTCGTTCCGCCCCGGGCTGCGGTTCGCCGCCCGCCGGCTGCTCCGCGTGGCGATCGTGCTGCTCGGGCTGCAGATCGCCCTGCCGGAGGTGCTCGCCCTCGGCTGGCGGGCGCTCATGGTGATCGCCGCCGCCACCGGCGGCACGTTCCTCGCCACCCGGTGGATCGGAGGACGGATCGGGGTGAGCCCGCGCAGGTCGCTGCTCATCGCGACCGGGGTCTCCGTGTGCGGGGCCGCGGCCGTGGCCGCCATGCACGAGGTCGCCGACAGCGACGACGACGACGTGGCGAGCGCGGTCAGCGTGGTGGTCCTGTACGGCAGCGCCATGATCGTCGTGCTGCCGCTGCTCGCGCGGCTGCTCGGCCTGACGACGTACCAGTTCGGCATCTGGGCCGGCGCGTCGGTCCACGAGGTCGCCCAGGTGGCGGCCATCGGCGCGGCGGCCGGGGCGGGGGTGCTGGCCAGCGCGGTGGTGGTCAAGCTGGCCCGGGTCGTGCTGCTGGCCCCGATCGTGGGGCTGACCTCCCTGGCCCTGCGCCGCGGCGCGGCGGCCCGCCCCGCCGGGGAGCCGGAGAACGGGACGGCGGAGGCCGGCGCGGAGGCCGCGCCGGGGGGTCCGGCGCGGGCGGTGCGGCGTCCGCCGGTGATCCCCCTGTTCGTGGCGGGGTTCCTGGCGATGGTGATCGCGCGGAGCACGGGTGTGGTGCCCGCCGGAGTAACCCGGACGCTACCGGAGGTGACAGGAGTGTTACTCGCGGCGGCACTCTTCGGGCTGGGGACAGGCGTCAATCTCAGGGAGCTGGCACGCGGCGGGCGATCCCTGCTGCTGGGCGGGATGGCCACGGCGGTCATCGGCGTGATCTCACTGCTCGGCGTGGTCATCATCGGCTGATCTTCAAGTGGACGTCTCCCGACAACCCCCGTAACGTGCACCTTTGGAACAGGGAACCCCATTTACATCGTTCCAACAGGGCGGCCATCCGGCCCGGACGAGGAGACAGAACCAGCTCATGCGTACCACCCAGCAGCCCATCGACAGCGTGCTCCGCCCCTCCCCGGAGGTGGCCGAAGCACTGGCGCAGGGCGCCCCGGTCGTGGCACTCGAGTCCACGATCATCTCGCACGGCCTGCCCCAGCCCCGCAACCTGGAGGTCGCGGTGGAGCTGGAGGAGATCGTCCGCGAGGCGGGGGCCGTACCGGCCACGATCGCGGTGCTGGACGGCGTCGCCCACGTCGGCCTGGGGCCGGACGAGCTGAAGCGGATCGCCACCGAGCCGGGCCTGCGCAAGCTGGGCTTCCGTGACCTCCCCGCGGCCGTCGCGCTGCGGGCCAGCGGGGCGACCACGGTCTCCGCGACCTCGTTCCTGGCCGCCCGGGCGGGTGTCCGGATCTTCGCCACCGGCGGTCTCGGCGGCGTGCACCGCGGGTGGACCGACAGCCAGGACGAGTCCGCCGACCTCGACATGCTGAGCCGTACCCGCATCACCGTCGTCTGCGCGGGCGTGAAGTCGATCCTGGACGTCCCCGCCACCCTGCAGCGGCTGGAGACCCGGGGCGTCAGCGTCGCCGGGTTCCGCACCGACGAGTTCCCCGGCTTCTACCTGCACACCTCCGGCGAGCCGGTCGACTGGCGGATCGAGACCCCGGCCGAGGCCGCCGGCATCATGCGGGCCCAGGACGCCCTCGGCGGCCCGGAGACCGCGCTGATCGTGGCCAACCCGGTGCCGCGGGCCGAGCAGCTCGACCCCGCCCTGCACGACCGGGTCCTCGCCGAGGCCCTGGCCGCGGCCGACCGGGAGGGCGTCACCGGCCAGGCCATCACCCCGTTCCTCCTGGAATACCTGGTCCGGGGCACCGACGGCGCCTCGCTTGAGGCGAATCTGGCCGCCGTGCGGGGCAACGCCCGCGTCGCCGGGCAGATCGCGGCGTCGTGGAGCCGGGGAAACTGAGGACGCCGTGACCCGAACAGGCCTGCTGGTCATCGGCGACGTGGTCACCGACGTCGTCGCACTCCACGGGGGGCCGGCCCTGGCCGGGCTGGCCCTCGGCACCGACACCGACGCCGACATCGTGCTGCGCCCGGGCGGCTCGGGGGCCAACACGGCCTCCTGGGCCGCCCATCTGGGCGCCGACGCCCGGTTCCTGACCCGGGTCGGCTTCGACACCGGCGAGTGGCACGCCGCCGAGCTGCGGCGTGTCGGGGTCCGGCCCCACCTTCGGGTGGACTCCGACCGCCCGACCGCAGTGGTGATCGCCATGGTCGACGCGAGCGGGGAGCGTTCCATGCTCACCAACCGGGGCGCGGGCGGGCACATCGGCATCGACGACTGGGACGAGAGCCTGCTCGACGGGGTGCGCCACCTGCACCTGTCCGGATACACGCTGTTCGCCGAACCGGGGCTGCAGCTGTCCCGGCTGGCGCTGTCCCAGGCCGCCCAGCGCGGCGTCACGATCAGTGTCGACCCGGCCTCGACCGGCCCGCTGCGCTCCTTCGGCCCCGAGCGGTTCATCCAGGAGACCCTGGCCGCCCAGCTGATCATCCCCAACCTGGACGAGGCGCTGCTGCTCACCGGTGAGAGCTCCGCCGAGCGGGCCGCCGAGCGGCTGAGCCTCCGGTACGGCGCGGCGGCCGTGAAGCTCGGTTCCCAGGGCGCGCTGATGGCGAAGAACGGAAAGTTGACCGCTCGGGTTCCCGGAATCGCCACGGAGGTGGTTGACTCGACCGGAGCGGGGGACGCGTTCGCCGCGGGCCTGTTGACCGCCATGCTGAGAGGGGCGGACGACGAGACCGCACTGGACGCGGGACGCCGGGCCGGAGCCGAGGCCGTTACAGCCGTAGGCGGCCGGCCCCGTATCCTCGCGTCTGATTTGGGTACGAACCAGCTTTACCCTCTTAACACCAATTGATAGCTTGCGGCGTAGGCTGCACCATTAGCCACATGCGTCACTTTGGGGAGGTTGCGGTCCGCCGATGGATGCCGAGTCATCGATCTGCCTGAGTGATCTGGTCCCGGCCCTGCGCTGGAGCCGGCCACAGCAGATCGCCGAAGCCCTGGCCGATCCCCGCCTGCCTGCGGGCTGGTGGTCCTCGGTCACCCTGCCCAAGGCCCTCGGCGCCGCCGGGCTCGACTGGATCTGCGACCGGCTGGCCCGGCTCTCGGTCTCCCGCTGGGACCACCTGCCGCTGAGCGACGTGCTGCCCGCGCTGCACGTGCACACGGTCGACCCCACCCTGCCCGGCTGGTCCGAGCCCGCCCGCTCGGCCATCGCCGGGCTGGGCGGCTGGTCCCGGCTGCGCCGCCTGACCACCGGAGACCTGAGCGGCCCCTCGGCGCCCGCCGCGCCGGAGGTCGTGGTGACCGCCATGTTCCGCGAGGTGCTCAGCCGGATCCCGGTGGTCACCGAGCAGCCCGCGGCGGCCGCCGCGGCCCCGGCACAGCAGCAGGCGCAGCAGCAGGCCCCGTCCGCGCAGCAGGCGCCCCAGCCGCCCTCCGCGCCGCAGGCACCCTCGATGCCGCAGCAGCCGTCGGTGCCGCAGCAGACGCCCGTGCCGCCGCCCTCCGCGCCGCAGCAGCCGTCCATGCCGCAGCAGGCGCCGCCGGTGCCGCAGCAGGCGCCGGCTCCCGAACCCGCCCCCGAGCCCCAGGTCAACCTCAGCGACTACCCGCTGGTCCGCCTGGTGGACAACATGTTCCGCGACTGGGGCCCGCTGGAGCGCGCGGTCGCCGTGGAGCGCCTGTTCGCCGTCGACCCGATCAGCCTGCGCGCGCTGGCGCACAAGCTGAACGCCGACCGCGACGCGCTGTCCATGGCCCAGCGCGCCGCCGAGGAGCGCGTCCTGCTCTGGCTGCGCTCCTCGGAGTCCGCCCCGCTCACCGGTCACATGTTCGGGCTCACCGAGTGGCTGGGCGCCGCCGCCACGCAGGAACAGCTCATCGGCGCCGATCCCGCGCACCCCGTCGAGGTCCCCGCGCTCCGCGCTCCGCTCTGGCGGGTGCTGGTCACCCTCATGCCCGACCGGCGGCTCCAGGACGGCTGGCTCGTCGTCGGCGACCTGGGGGGCCTGCGCGACCGCACCCGGCAGCTGCTGGCGGGCAAACCCGCCGACGCCGACGTGGTGGCGCTCATGGAGCACCAGCTCGGCATCCGCACCCACTCCGCGCAGGCCTGGCTGGACGCGCTGGCCACCACCGCCACCCGTGAGGAGGAGACCTCCTCCCAGGAGGCCGCCTCCGAGGGCGGCAAGCAGCTCCCCCGCCGCACACCGGGGGCCAACGGCCACCACCACCGCGGCGGCCAGCCCATCCCGCAGGTGAGCGCCGGCTCCATCGACCCCCGCGCCGCCCTTGCCACGCTGTCGGCCCTGTCCGGCGGCAACACCCGGCCCCACCTGATCACCAGCCAGCGCGCCCCGCTGCACCCGCAGACCACCCCGGCCACCGATCCCAGCCGCTGGCAGCGGATCGAGGTGACCAGCGAGCACCTGCGGGGCGGTCCGGTGGCGGTCCCGGAGGGGTATGCCACCCAGCTCGGCATGCGTCCCGGCACGCTGCTGTCGGTGACCGGCCCCGGCGACAACGCGGTGGTGCTGGTCTGGCGCGACCACCCGGTCTTCGACTCCCTCCAACCGGTGCTGATGCGCCTGAACGCCCGGCCGGGCGACCAGGTCTACGTCACCGTGGACGGCTACCGCCTGGACGCCCAGCTCCCCAGCTGACCACGGGAGCCGCCCGCGGGGCGCACGCCGAGGCCCCGGCCCGCCAGGGCCGGGGAGCCTGACGGCCCGGACCCGGGCGCGCGCCGAGGTTCCCCGCCCGCCGGGGCCGGGGAGCCTGACGGCGGCGAGCCCGGACAGCGTCGCCGTCCGGGTCACCGCGGCCGGCCCGGCCGCAGGTCCGCGCCGGGTGCCGCCTAGGCCGCGGACACGGGGACGGGGGCCGAGCGCCGCTGCCAGAGGCTGTCGACGGCGAGGGCGCCGCCGCCGCTGAAGGCGATGGCCAGGGTGGCGGCGGCCAGGGCGAGGACGAACTCGTAGCCGCCCTTGTCCACCGCGAACCCGTTCGCGCCGTGGACGAACACGATCGCGCCGATCATGTTCAGCACGAGCAGGGAGCCGAAGACCGGCAGCCCCGCGCCCAGGATGAGCGCGATCCCGCCGACGACCTCGAGCACGGCCACCGCCGGCGCCGCCACGCCCGCCAGCGGGATCCCCAGCGAGTCGAAGAAGGCCGTCACCCCGCCCAGCCCCATCGTCGTGAACTTCTGCCAACCGTGGACGAAGAAGATCACTCCGATGCCGATCCGTCCCACCAGCAGGGCAATGGACCGCAGCCGGTCAAGCATGGCGACTCCTTCTGTTTGTTTGAATTTGAACCACACCCTAGCCGTCAGTTCAAATTTGAACAACCCGTAGAATGAGGCGGTGAAGGACACGAGATGGCTCAGCGAGGTCGAACTGGAGGCCTGGATTGCGTACGTCACCGCGACGCATCTGCTGGAGCGGCGCGTCGAGGAGCAGCTGAAGGCCGACTCCGGGCTCACCCACGCCCAGTACGAGATCCTCGCCAAACTCTCGGCCGCCCCCGAGCGGCGCCTGCGGATGACCGAGCTCGCGCGTAAGACGGTCGTGTCCAAAAGCGGGCTCACCTATCAGATCGGCCAGCTGGAGAAGCTCGGGCTCGTCGAGCGGACGACCTGCCCCTCCGACGAACGCGGGGTCCTCGCCGTGCTCACCGAGGAGGGCGTGCGCTGCCTGGAGCGGACGGCGCCGGGTCACGTGGCCGTCGTCCGCGCCTTCCTGATCGACCAGCTCACCCCCGAGGAGCTCCGGGCCATGGCGCGGATCATGTCGAAGGCCGCGGCGGTGATGAGGGCGGCCGACGAGCCGCCGGGGCGTCCGGCGTCCCTCAGCCGACGTGGACCCGCGGCCGGCGGTCCGGACGCGGTTCGGCCCTCCTGAGGATCTCCCGGGTCAGCGCGGGGACGTCGCCCTCGCCGAGGACGAGATAGCCGAGCAGGGCGACCACCGGGTTGCCCTCGGTCCAGTGGAAGAAGATCTGCGGGATGAGGCCGGCGCGGTCCCGCAGGTGGAGCAGGACGGCGGCGATCGCGTTGGGGACCGCCGGGCTCCGGGTGGCCAGGACGCGGTGGCCCTCCCGCTCCTCGCCCCTGACCACGAGCCTGGCGGTGAACTCCGAGGCGTCGGTCACCGTCACCTCCAGGAAGAGCACCGGGACGTCCCAGGGCAGGTGGTGCAGCTCGCGCGCCCGCCGTTCCTTCTCCCGGTAGCCCAGGTGGTCCCTGTCGTCCGGGTTGTCGGCGATCAGCAGCAGCCGGCCCGACGCGGCCGCCTTCTCGACGTACGGCCGGGCGCCGGGATCGAGCGTCACCTCCTCCACCCGCAGCTCCAGCGACCGGCTGGCCCGCGAGACGAAGGACGTGACGATGATCGCCGCGATGAAGAACGACGCGATCTTGATGCCTTCGGGGCGCTCGAGGACGTTGGCGACGGTGGTGTAGGCCAGCACCAGCGTGATCGCGCCGAAGGCGACCGCGCCGCCGCGCTCGCCCCGGGAACGTGCCGACAGGGTGACGGCCAGGGCCGCGGAGAGGATCACCACGAGCACGCCCGTGGCGTACGCGCCGCCCTGGGCGTCGACGTCGGCCCTGAAAATGATCGTGATGGCGGCCGCGACGGCGGTGAGGACCAGCACCAGGGGACGGGCCGCGGCCGTCCACTGCGGCGCCATGCCGTACCGGGGCAGGTAACGCGGCACGATCGACAGCAGGCCCGCCATGGCCGAGGCGCCGGCGAACCACAGGATCGTGATCGTGCTGACGTCGTAGCAGGTGCCGAAGACCGCTCCGAGGTGTTCGTGGGCGAGATAGGCCAGGGCGCGGCCGTTGGCCCTGCCGCCCGGCTGGAACTCCTCCGGCGGGATGAGGAGCGCCGTGATGACGCTGCTGGAGACGAGGAAGAAACTCATGATCAGCGCGGCGGCGGTGAGCAGCCGCCTGGTCCCCCGGATCCGGCCCGCCGGACGCTCGGGATCGTCGCCCTCCGAGCCCCGCACCAGGGGCATCACCGCGACGCCGGTCTCGAAGCCCGACAGCCCCAGCGCCAGCTTCGGGAAGACCAGCAGCGCCACCCCGATCATGGCCAGCGGGCTGGAGTAGTGCGCGGTCAGCAGGTTCTCCCAGCCGGTGACGGTCTCGGGCCGGGCGAGGACGCGCTGCGCGGACGCCACCACGATGACCAGGTTGAGCAGCAGGTAGACGCCGACCAGGCCCACCGCGATGCCGATGGCCTCGCCGAAGCCGCCGAGGAAGACCCCGCCGAGCAGCGCGACCGACAGCAGCGTGAGACCGATCCGGTGCCCCTGCAGGAGGTGCGGGGTGAAGGGGTTCTCGATGACGTGGGCGGTGGCGTCCGCCGCCGACAGCGTGATGGTGATGATGAAGTCGGTCGCCATGAAGCCCAGCAGGACCAGCACCAGGAGCTTGCCCCGCCACCGGGGCAGATGGTGCTGGAGCATGGCGATGGAGCCCTGCCCGTGCGGGCTCTCGGCCGCGACGCGGCGGTAGACCGGCAGCGCGCCCAGCAGCGTCACCGCGACCAGGACCAGCGTGGCGACCGGCGACAGCACGCCCGCGGCCAGGAAGGCGATCCCCGGCTGGTAGCCCAGGGTCGAGAAGTAGTCCACCCCGGTGAGGCACATGACGCGCCACCACGGGTGCTCCTCGCGCGCGGTCGCGTGCGCCCTCGGGGAGGGCTCCGCCAGCAGCCACCGCGACAGCCGTCCCCACGCGCTCGCGCCCTCCGGCCCCGCCCTGTCCGGGCTCCTGCCCAATGCCGCCACTCCCCGTCGAAGCCCCGCCCGCCGGCGGGGATCTCGGCCCGCCCCTCCCCCGAGGCCGGGACACCGAGGTCATACCCGCAGGTGGGCGCCGGGCCACCCCGATCCCGGGCCGGCGGCGCCGGCTCCGCCCCGCCCTCGCTCCCCGGGAGCCGTCCCCCGGCTTCCGGACCTCGCTCCCCCGGTATCCGCGGCCGCGGGCGGCCCGGTCCTCGCGGTCCCCGGTCAGGCCGCCGGGCCCCGGATCTCCCGGAGACGGGGGCAGCCGGTACGGCTCACGCGGGGAGCACGTTCCACGCGAGCCGTACCGGGCCCCGACCGCGCCACCGGGTCAGGCGGCGGCGCAGTTCACCGAGGTCGGCACACCGTTGGTCCCGGACCAGCTACCGGTGAAGCCGAAAGACGTCGAGGCGCCCGGGGAGAGAGCGCCGTTGTGGGAGGCGTTCCGCACCGAGACGGCGGCGCCGCTCTGGGTGTGCTGGCCGTTCCAGAGCTGGATGACGCTCTGGCCGTTCGGGAAGGACCAGCCGGCCGTCCAGCCCGCGATGGCCGCCTCGCCGGTGCTCTTGACCGTCACCTCCGCCTGGAAGCCGCCCTGCCAGGAGTTGACCACCTTGTAGGTGGCCGTGCACGCCTTGCCGCCGGTCGGCGTCGGTGTGGGAGTGGGCGTGGGGGTCGCGGTCGGGGTGGGCGTCGGGGTGGAGGTGGGCGGGGCCGCCATGGCCAGCTCGTAGGCCCGCTGCGGCACGAACTGCCCGGCGCCGGCGATGCAGCCGTCGGCCTCGCCGGGCAGCTTGACCCAGAGGAACGCGTCGATCATCGAGTCGCCGGTGACGGTCGTGCTCGGCGTGCCGATCGCCCGCCCGCCCGGGTCGCACCACTCGCTGCCCTGCGGGCCGTTGCCGTTGCGGCTGGTGTCGATCACCGCGCGGAGCCGGGGGACGCCACTGGCGGAGATGACGTTCTTGGCGTAGGCCACCTCGGTGGAGCTCCAGCGGTAGTTGGAGACGTTGAGGGAGATGCCGTCGGCGCTGTTGGCGACGTCCGCGGCCCGCAGCCGGGCTCCGGCCTCGGCGGCCGACAGCCATCCGGAGTGCCCGATGTCGAAGTACACCTTCGCCGCCGGTGAGCCCGCCTTGAGCTTCTTGCCGGCGTAGGCCATGGAGGCGTTGGTCTCCTGCTGCTGGGAGGGGCTCATGCAGCCGGTCATGATCGGGAGCACGTCGGGCTCCAGGACGATCGTCGCGGGACGCCCCTGAAGACCCGCCGCGAGCTCGTCGATCCACTGCCGGTAGGCCGTGTGGTTGGGGGCGCCGCCGGTGCTCGCCCCGCTGCAGTCGCGGTTGGGGATGTTGTAGACGACCAGGATGGGGATCTTTCCCGCGCCCGCGGCGGTGCCGACGAACGCCGACACCTGACCGCGCACGGCCGAGGTGTTGGTCGTGGTGAACCAGCGCGCCTGCGGGACGGCGGCGATACGGTCACGGATGACCGGCGTGCGGGAGTCGCCCGGGTTGGCGGCGACCCATCTGGCCGCGCTGGCCTCCGGGTCGACGTAGAACGGGGAGTCGGCCGCGGACGCTCCGGAGGCCACGGACACCGCGGCGCCGGTCGCGACGACCAGGGCCGCGCAGAGCGCGGCCAGAACAGACCTTCTTGGCATGGATCGGCTCCTTCGAGGGGGATGTGGGAGCGCTCCCACAATAACGGCGCGCCCACTCCGCCCACAGCCCCGGCCGTCACCCGCTCACCGCCCACGCCGTTGAGCTGTGAGAACACCGCCCGGCACCGTTGAAAGTTTCACACCCCGGCCTGGCACGGGGACTCCCGGCCATGGGCGCGGCGCAGGAGGGTACGGCTCCCGGCCCGGCACGGGGACTCGCGTCCACGGACGCGGCGCAGGAGGGTATGGCTCCCGGCCCGGGACGGACGCGTGGCCACGGCAGCCCCTGAGCTGTGGCGGCCCCGCCGGCGTGGCCGTGCCTTCTCCTCCGGGCTCCCCCGGGCGGGGGAAGCGGCTGGCCCGCGTGGGGGAGGTGACCGCCATGGGCGCTGGGCGATCTTGGGATCAATGGTCGTGGAACATCTGGAGGTCATGATGACTGCCCCTGCGGACTCTCAGGCGCCGAGTGGCCCCTGGCCACTGTCCGGGGACCCGGGGTGGACGGCGCGCTGGCGCCGGTGGCCGTTGTGGGTGCCCTACGCCGCGGCGGCGTGGGGGGTGCTGTACGCCGCCGTCCAGGTCACCTGGGTGGCGACCGGAACAGCCCTGCCGTTCGCAGACCGTCCGTTGCCGCCCGCCGTTCAGCTCGCCCTGGCGGGCCTGGCGGTCCTGGCCGCCGGGGCCTGCCTGGCCGGCACCCGTGTCCGCGGTGGGCCCGGCCGGGTGGCGGTGGGGGCGGCGCTGAGCGCCGTGATCCCGGTGTTCGTCCTGGGCACCTTCGGCGCGCCGGTCGAGTTCGTGTTCCTGATCTCGGGATCCGGGGTGGAGTCGGGCGGCACCGGCCTGGCCCACCTGCTGCTGGACACCGCCGGCGCCGGACTGCTGCTGGTCACCGGCCTGTCCTTCCGGCGGCGGCTGCGCGGCCGGTGCCCGCGGTGCGGCCGGGCGCATTCCGGCGGCATCGACGGCCCGCTGGCCCACCCGGCCGCCTCCACGGCCTCGGTGAGGGTCCGCGTGGCCGTATACGCCGGCATGTGCGGGCTCCTGCCGTGGGCGATCACCAAGACCGTCTGGACGCTGGGCGGTGACGCCCTCGGCGTCACCGCCCGGCAGTGGCGGGAGTCGAGCGCCGGCGGGTCGGGGCTGGTGAGGGCGCTGGCGTCGGTGGGCGTCGACTTCACCGTGCTGGCGGCGATGCTCGCCTGGTTCCTGATGCTGGGCCTGATGTACCCGTGGGGGCAGGTGTTCCCCCGGTGGACCCTGCCGCTGTCCGGGCGGCGGGTGCCGCGCCTGCTGCCGTTGATCCCGGCCTGGCTGACCGGCGTCACGCTGGCCCTGTACGGGACGGCGCTCACCGTCACCGGCGCCGTGCTCCTCGCCGGGGGGAACGGGCTCTCGTCCGGCGGCGGCACCGTCAGCCCCTGGATGATCGAATTCGGTGGCCTGGCCTTCGCCGGCCTGGGCATCGGTCTCCTCGTGGCCGCACGCTCCTACGCCGCCCGGACCCGCCCGGTCTGCGCCGTCGCCGGCACACCGGATCGCAGGCGGACGGCCCCGGAGGCCGGGTGAGCGCCCGTCCGGCGCGCGGGGACGGCCACGAGGAGGCGATCCGGTCCACCGGCGGCCGGCCAGAAACCCTCGACCTGCCCGGCATGCCACCCGTGGCCGGCGCGGGCCCCGGATCACGGGCGGCACGCCGACGCGCGGACCGTCGGCCTCCGAGGGACTCCCGACGACGGCCACCGAGCCTCCCGGCGTCCCGGCGTCCCGGCATTCCGGCGTCCCGGCACGGGGTCAGGAGGCGGAGGACGCCGCGGGAGCGACGGTCCACCCGGTATCGGAGCCACCGGAGCGAGGACCTACCGTATGGCCATGGAACTCGTCGGGAGAATCACCGCTGACCGCCCACTGCTCGTGCTCGCGGTCAGGGAAGAGGCACAGTTCCTTGACCTGGGCCTACCGGTGCTGCTCACCGGCATGGGCAAGGTCAACGCCGCGGTCGCGCTGGCCACGGTCCTCGCCCGCGGGCCCCACCCCTCCCACATCGTCAACCTGGGCACCGCGGGGGCACTGCGCCCGGGGTGGACGGGCACCCACGTCATCGGCACCGTCATCCAGCACGACCTGGACACCGACCTGCTGCGCACCCTCACCGGCGAGACCTACGGGGCGGCGCTGACGCTGAACGCGGACGGCGGCCCGGTCCTGGCGACCGGCGACGCCTTCATCGCGGAGGAGGCCGCGCGCGAGCGCCTCGCGGCCCGGGCGGACCTGGTCGACATGGAGGGCTACGCCCTGGCCGCGGCCGCGGCCCGGGCCGGCGTCCCTATCCGCGTCGTCAAGCACGTCAGTGACGACGCGGGGGACGGCGCGGCGAGGAGCTGGCGCGAGTCGGTGTCCGACTGCGCCCGGGCCCTGGCCGACTGGGCCGGCCGGCACCTGGCCCGTCAGTCCTGATCCCCCCGTCCTGAGCGGAGAGCGTTCAGGACGGGAGACGGGCGACGGCGCCTCCTTCGAGCCCCGTCCCGTCAGGGCGGGCGTTGCGCGGCGTAACGGCTTCCGGGCCGTCCGGCGGCGCATGGACCGTCCGGCCGCGCGTGACAGCCGGCCCCGCCCGGTCCCGGCCGCCTCGGACGGCGTTTCTCGTGCACCGCCTGCCCGGAATGCGCCCATGACACCACGGTGCGCGTGCTCGCCCCATCTGCGCTAAGGTTGTGCCGTCCCGCCCGAGAGCGCGGGACGACCGGGACGTAGCGCAGCTTGGTAGCGCACTTGACTGGGGGTCAAGGGGTCGCAGGTTCAAATCC
>NZ_JBSFPS010000181.1:0-20820 GCF_053588315.1 Streptosporangium sp. NPDC003464
CTCTCTCTCGGGTGGGGTGGGCCCCGCGGCCGGCTCGACCGGGGGAGTCTCAGGGGTGGCAGCAGACGCGACCGGCGCGGGTGCGTGCTCGCGGCTGATCCCCAGCCCCTGGCACTGCGGGCAGGCGCCCTTGGAGTTGAAGCTGAACAGGGCCGGGCTGACGCCGCCGGCCTTGGCGAACAGCCTGCGGATCTCGTCCATCAGCCCGGTGTAGGTGGCGGGGTTCGACCGGATCGACCGGCTGACCGCCGACTGGTCGATGACGACCGCGTCCGGGTGCCGGGCCAGGAACACCTCGTTGACGAGCGTGCTCTTGCCCGACCCGGCCACCCCCGTGACAACGGTGAGCACCCCGGTGGGGAAGGCGACCGTGACGTCCTTCAGGTTGTGCGCGGTGGCGCCGGTGACGGTCAGCGTGCCGGTCGGCTCACGGAAGCCCGCCTTGAGCGGCCGGTTGTGGCGCATGTGCCGCCCGGTGAGGGTGCCCGCCCGGTGCAGGCCGGCGACGCCGCCCTCGTAGACGATCTCGCCGCCGTGCGCGCCCGCGTGCGGCCCGACGTCGACCACGTGGTCGGCGATCTCGATGACGTCGCGGTCGTGCTCGACCACGAGCACGGTGTTGCCCTTGTCGCGCAGCTCGCGCAGCAGGCCGTTCATGCGCCGCACGTCGCGCGGGTGCAGGCCGACGGTCGGCTCGTCGAAGATGTAGGTCATGTCGGTGAGGCTGCTGCCGAGGTGGCGGACCATCTTGATCCGCTGTGACTCCCCGCCGGAGAGGGTGGCCGTCGCCCGGTCCAGGCTGAGGTAGCCCAGGCCGATGGAGACCAGGTGCCGCAGCCGCTCCAGGACCGCCGCGACCATCGTCGCCGCGATCGGGTGGTCGATCCGGGCGACCACGTCCACCAGGTGGCGGGCCTCCATCGCGGCCAGGTCGGCGATGTTACGGCCGTCGATCCGGCAGGCCAGCGCCGCCTGGTTGAGCCTGGCCCCCCGGCACAGCGGACAGGTCCGCGTGGAGACGAACTCCAGCAGCGCCTCCCGGTTGGCCTTGGTGTCGATGTCCTTCCTGATGTAGATCCGGTCGAACTTGTCGACCAGGCCCTCGTACTTCTGCGGGACCGTCCCACCCTGCGTCTCGAACATGACGTCCGGCCCCTGGCCGCGCAGCAGCGTCTCCCACTCGGACTCGGTGTAGTCCGCCAGCTTCTTGTCGTTGTCGAACAGCCCCGAGTGGGTGAAGGTCTTCCAGAACCAGGTGCCGACCCCGAAGTTCGGCAGCAGCATCGCGCCCTCGTTGAGCGACTTCGACCGGTCCAGGGCCCGGTCCAGGTCCAGGGTCATCTTCCTGCCGACCCCCTCGCACTCCGGGCACATCCCTGCGGGGTCGTTGAAGGAGAAGGCGTTGGAGTAGCCGGCCGGCGGCGTGCCGATCCGGGAGTAGAGCAGCCGCAGCAGGGAGTGGATGTCGGTGATCGTGCCGACGGTGGAGCGGGAGTTGCCGCCGATGCGCTGCTGCCCGATGACGACCGCGGCCGAGAGGTTCTCGACGCCGTCGGCGTCCGGCTGGCCGTACTTGGGCAGGCGGTTGCGGACGAACGTGGTGAAGGTCTCGTTGAGCTGCCGCTGCGACTCCGCGGCGATCGTGTCGAACACGATGGACGACTTGCCCGACCCCGAGACACCGGTGAAGACCGTGATCTGCTTCTTCGGGATCTTCAGTGAGATGTTCTTGAGGTTGTTCTCACGGGCGCCCGTTATCTCGATGTGGCTCATGAATCCGACGCTAGCCTCGGTTTAGGCCAGTTTCCGGCCGCAATCGGTGGCATCGTGGACGCCATGGCAGACACCACGGCACGGGTGCTCCGGCTGCTGTCGCTGCTCCAGGCGCACCGGGAGTGGCCGGGGCCCGAGCTCGCCGAGCGGCTGGAGGTCAGCCCGCGCACGCTCCGCCGCGACATCGACCGGCTCCGGGAGCTGGGCTACCCGGTCCACGCGACGACCGGCCCGGCCGGGGGATACCGGCTGGAGGCGGGGGCCGCGATGCCGCCGCTGCTGCTCGACGACGAGGAGGCCGTGGCCATCGCGGTGGGCCTGCGCACGGCGGCCGCCGGCTCGGTGACCGGGATCGAGGAGACCTCCCTGCGGGCCCTGGCCAAGCTGGAGCAGGTCCTGCCCTCCCGGCTGCGCCGCCGGGTCAACACCCTGCAGACCCAGACCGTCACGGTACGCGGCCGGTGGCCGACCGTGGACCCGGACACCCTGGCGCTGCTGGCGCAGGCGAGCCGGGACCACGAGCGGCTGCGCTTCGGCTACCGCCGCCGCGACGGCACGCGGAGCGTCCGCCTGGTCGAGCCGTACCGGCTGGCCTCCACCGGGCGGCGCTGGTATCTCGTCGGATGGGACGTCGAGCGGGAGGACTGGCGGACCTTCCGGGTGGACCGGCTCGCCGCGCCGCTGGCCACCGGCGTCCGGTCCGGCCCGCGCGAGCCGCCGCCCGGCTACGTCGAGGAGTCCGTGGTCGCCCCGATCAGCCGGTATCGGGCGGTGGTCACCGTGCACGCGCCCCTGGCCGTGGTCGCCGAGCGCTTCTCCGGGCCCGGCTGGGTCCTGGAGGACCTGGACGGGCGGAGCTGCCTGCTGCGCACCGGCGGTGACTCGCTGGAGTGGCTGGCCTTCTCCGTCGGGCTGCTCGGCCTGGACTTCACCGTCCACGAGCCGCCCGAGCTGGTCGACCACATCCGGCTGCTCGTCACCCGGCTTCAGGCGTCGACGGAGCCGCCGCTGCGCCAGTAGACGTTGTTCTCCCGGCTCAGCAGCCCGTCGTCGACCAGGTAACGGCGGAGCGCCGCGTAGTCGTCGTGGAAGGCGCGCAGCGCGGTGTCGACCTCCTTCTCCGGATAGCGGATCCCGGGCTCGAAGACCTGGGCGATGTAGTTCAGCACGACCAGCTGCTTGTCGCGCTTGGTGGGGATCGCCCGCAGCCGCCCCTCGACGAGGAAGGACTGCAGCACCTTCTCCTCCGGTGAGACCGGGACGGCGGGCCGGGCCGTGGCGTGCAGCAGCTCGCGGAAGCGCTCCCGCCGCGCCTGCCACCGGCCGTCGTCGTCCCGTACGGCCAGCCCGCCGCGCTCCAGCCGGTCCAGTGCCCGCCGTGTCGCGTCCCGCTCAAGCCCGGCCCCCTCGGGCGTACCGCTCAGCACCAGCGCCGCCAGCACCCGTAACGTGTCCTCCTGATAGAGCAGGCCGAGCACCTGCCGCATCGCGTCGTCGTTCATGCCCTCTATTTTGTCGGGCCTGTCCGGTGCTTCTCGCACCGCGGACGCCCAGGGCGCGGGGCCCGGCCGCCTCTTCCTGCGACAGGACCGGCCGGTCCCGACTTTCCTGGCATCATGGGGCGCATGCTCAGAAAGATCATTTTTGCCGCGACGCTCGTCGCCGGCACGGCCCTCGCCGGCATGCCCCCCGCCTCGGCCGCCGCCGCCCCCGCGGTCCCCAAGGGCTTCCTGCTGCACGACAGGGAGGTGGCCGCCGACCAGGCCAAGAAGGACGAGCCGGCCGACGCCGAGAACGTCTGGTGGGCCAGCGCCAAGGCCGGGGAGCGGTTCGCCGCCGACCCCTGCGCCCACAGCGCGGTGGCCGCCGCCCAGCGGAAGGACCCCAAGGTCGGCCAGGCCGGCCGGGCGGCGGCCCGGACGGCCTACTTCGAGGTCGAGGGCGAGATCGAGACCATCGAGCAGGTGATCCTCTACAGCTCGGAGCGGGCCGCGCGGTCGGCCCTGCAGCAGTTCCGGGCGGGCGTGCAGAAGTGCAGGCAGTCGGAGGGCTGGAAGAACGGCTCCTTCAACCGGAGCCTGGCCAGGGTCTCCCTCGGGGACGAGGCGTGGAAGAGCAGCGCCCGGGCCTATGAGGACGGCCGGCCCGTCACCGGGGACGACGTCGTGATCGCGCGCCGGGCCAACGCGGTCACCGTCTACCTCGCCTCCGCCTCCGCCAAGCCGGCCGCCAGGAGCCACACCCAGCAGCTCGCGCACACCAGGCAGATGCTCGCCAAGATCTGCCAGATCGCCGCCTGCGCCTCGTAGCGGCAGGGGGCGGGGCCGGCCCGGACCGCGGATGATCGCGCGTCCGGGCCGGCCCCGGCGGGGTCAGAGGCGGTTCAGGCCGACGACGTGGAGCACGGCGCGGCCCTCCTCGTCGGAGGCGGCCAGATCCACCTGGGCGTCGATGCCCCAGTCGCCGTCGCCCGCCGGGTCGGCGATGACCTGGCGGACCTTCCAGAACTCCTTCTCCTCCTCGATGCGGAGCAGTCCCGGCCCGCGGGCGTCGGGGCCGGTGCCGATCTCCTCGTGGTCGTCGTAGTAGGCGTCGAGGGCGGCGCCCCAGTCCACGTCCGGTGCCAGCTCGGCCAGCTCCTCCTCCTTCTCCAGGGAGGACAGCTCGACCAGGCGGAACATCGCGTTGCGGACCAGCACCCGGAAGGCGCGGCTGTTGGCGGTGACCGGCTTGGTCTTCTCCTCCAGGGAGGGCGTCTCCAGCTCGCCGGTCGGGTTCTGCAGCTGCTCCCACTCGTCCAGGAGGCTGGAGTCGACCTGTCGGACCAGCTCGCCGAGCCACTCGATGAGGTCGATGAGGTCTTCGGTCTTGAGGTGCTCGGGGATGGTCCGCGACAGGGTGCGGTAGGCGTCGGCGAGGTAGCGCAGGACGGTGCCCTCGGACCGGGCCAGCTCGTAGAACTGGACGTAGTCGGCGAAGGTCATCGCCCGTTCGTACATGTCCCGGACGACGGTCTTGGGGCTGACGGTGTAGTCGCCGACCCAGGGGTGACCCCGGCGGTAGGTCTCGTAGGCGCCCAGCAGCAGGTCGGCCAGCGGCATCGGGTAGGTGATCTCGTTGAGGAGCTCCATCCGCTCCTCGTATTCGATGCCGTCGGCCTTCATCTGCGCCACGGCCTCGCCGCGTGCCTTGTTGAGCTGCGCGGACAGGATCTGGCGGGGGTCGTCAAGGATGGACTCGATGATCGAGACCATGTCGAGAGCGTAGGTCGGCGACTCCATGTCCAGCAGTTCGAGGGTGGCCAGCGCGAAGGTGGACAGCGCCTGGTTGAGCGCGAAGTCCTCCTGGAGGTCGACGGTCAGGCGGGCCATCCGGCCCTGCTCGTCGGGCTCGGTGAGCTTCTCCACCACGCCGCCGGCCAGCAGCGAGCGGTAGATCGCGATGGCCTGGCTGATGTGCCGCCGCTGCCACTTGCGGTCCTCGTGGTTGTCGGTGAGCAGGTGCTTCATCGCCGCGTAGCAGTCGCCGGGGCGGTTGATCACCGCGAGCAGCATCGCGTTGCTGACCTTGAACCGGGAGTTGAGCGGCTCGGGCTCGGCGCCCTGCAGCTTCTCGAAGGTCTCCTCGCTCCAGCCGACGAAGCCCTCCGGCGGCTTCTTGCGGGCGTAACCGCGCCGCCGCTTGGGGTCGTCGCCGATCTTGGCCAGCGCCTTCTCGTTCTCGACGACGTGGTCGGGGGCCTGGCAGACGACGTAGCCGATGGTGTCGAAGCCCGCCCGCCCGGCCCGTCCGGCGATCTGGTGGAACTCGCGGGCGCGCAGCCGCCGGACCTTGCTGCCGTCGTATTTCGACAGCGCGGTGAACAGCACGGTCCTGATCGGCACGTTGACGCCGACGCCGAGCGTGTCGGTGCCGCAGATGACCTTCAGCAGGCCGGCCTGGGCCAGCCGCTCCACCAGGCGGCGGTATTTCGGGAGCATCCCGGCGTGGTGCACGCCGATGCCGTGCCGTACGAGGCGGGACAGCGCCCGGCCGAACCTGGTGGTGAACCGGAAGTTGCCGATGAGGGAGGCGATGGCCTCCTTCTCGGCCTTGGTGGACATGTTGATGCTCATCAGCGCCTGGGCCCGCTCCATGGCCGCGGCCTGGGTGAAGTGGACGACGTAGACGGGCGCCTGGTTGGTGGTGAGCATCTCCTCCAGGGTCTCGTGGAGGGGGGTGAGGCGGTAGGAGTAGACCAGCGGGACGGGGCGTTCGGCGTTCTTGACCACGGCGGTCGGCCTGCCGGTGCGCCGGGTCAGGTCCTCCTCGAACCGGCTCACGTCGCCCAGCGTCGCCGACATCAGGATGAACTGCACGTTCGGCAGCTCCAGCAGCGGCACCTGCCAGGCCCATCCCCGGTCGGGCTCGGCGTAGAAGTGGAACTCGTCCATCACGACCTGGCCGATGTCGGCCTGGGCGCCGTCGCGCAGCGCGACGTTGGCGAGGATCTCGGCGGTGCAGCAGATGATCGGCGCGCCGGGGTTCACGCTGGCGTCACCGGTCATCATGCCGACGTTCTCGGTGCCGAACAGCGCGCACAGGTCGAAGAACTTCTCCGACACCAGCGCCTTGATCGGCGCGGTGTAGAAGGTGCGCACGTCCCGGGTCAGCGCGGTGAAGTGGGCTCCGGCCGCGACCAGGCTCTTGCCCGACCCGGTGGGGGTGGCCAGGATCAGGTTGTTCCCGGAGACGACCTCGATCAGCGCCTCCTCCTGGGCAGGATAGAGGGTGAGCCCTCGCTCGGAGTTCCACTCGACGAACGCGTCGAAGATGGCATCTGGATCGGCGTCGATCTCTTCTGGCAGGCGATCTACAAGGCTCACGGTTCAATACTGCCGAAGAACTGGTGGTGGTCGGACCGGCTCGGGCGACAGATGTGATCGCATCGTGCCCAGGACAGATTACCTGGCGCGAATATATCTACCTAAACCCCATCAAATCATGATCAAGGGGACTGGGGGACGGCTGCGCCGCCGGCCGGGACCGGGCGGGCGACCAGGTGAGCGCCAGCCCCGCCAGGAGCATCCCCGCGCCGAGCACCGGCGCCCGCCCCGGGACGAAACCGATCGCCGTGAGGACGAGCAGACCCGACCCGGCCAGCGCCAGGGCCACCACGATCCGGGCCATACCCCCGGCGTACGGCGCGGCCCGCGGCGGCGTCTCGAACCGGGTGAAGCAGCGCATCAGCGGGAACATGGCCAGCACGAGCATCAGCAGCCAGTGCGGCCAGCCCGACAGCCACGCCTGGCTGCCCGGCTCCGGGGTGGAGATGCCCAGCCCCACCACGACCACCGAGGTGACGGCCGCCAGGGCGCTCATGTGCCACAGGTAGACGGTCATCATCCGGGGGGCGGCCCAGGCCAGCAGCCGCGACACCCCCGGCCACCCCACGAGGGCGACGATCCACCGGCGCAGCGCCAGCGCCAGCCCGATCTGGCCGACCGCCACCGCCAGCAGCGCGATCGTGGGCGGGGCCATGTTGGAGACGGCCGCGCCCGGCATCCCGATCATGCTGCCCGGGTAGGGGCCGGCCGCCACCAGCGCCGCGGCCAGGCCGTACCCGACCAGGGCCATGGCCCAGGGGCGGCCCAGCCGGCCGTCGGCGTACAGGAAGCCGAGCTGGTGCACCGCAAGCCAGACCAGCGCGATGTTGAGGAAGCCGACGACCTCCAGGCCGCTGGTGAAGCGGGCGACGTCCACCACGACGGCCCCCGCCGTCAGCACCGCGGGCACCCGCCAGCCGTAGCGCATGTTGAGCCTGAGCATCGGCGGGGTCACCACCACCGCGGCCAGGTAGACGGCCAGGAACCACAGCAGCTGCCCGGCCAGGCGTGAGGCGGTGACCACCGGCTGCTCGGGCACGCCGAGGGCCGTCAGCAGGTGGGGCAGGGGCACCCACACCGCCGCCAGCGGCAGCACCGGCCAGACCAGGCGGCGCAGCCGCGCCGCCAGCCAGGCGGGAGCCGTGCCGCCGCGCCGTACCGACCCCCGCCAGCTGATCGCGTTGGCCGCGCCGCCCGCGAAGAAGACCAGCGGCATCACCTGGCTGATCCAGGTGATCATCCACGCGCCGCCGGTCGCCAGCGCGTTGCCGGTGGAGATCCGCCCGCCGGCGAAGGACAGCACCGGCATGCTCCAGTGCTGCAGCACCACCAGGGCCATGCCGAACAGGCGCAGCGCGTCGATGAACACGTCACGGCCCGGTGGCGCGGGCGTCGCGGGGGCTGCCGGGCGGGACAGGACGGCGGTCATGGGGATCTCGATTCGTCGGGGAGCGGTGCTCCGACCCTCCCGCGCGCACCCCGGCCGGCGCAGTCACGCCCGCAGCCCTCTTCCGGTCAAGGCCGCACCCTTACCGGGGGTAGGGCCAGCCCTACCCCCGGAAGGCGGCACGCAGGGTCGAGAACCGGTCCCGCGAGCTCATAGCGTTAGCGGCATGAGATCCCTCCTGCGCCGTATCGGCACCGACAGCCGTTACCTGATCGCCGGCTTCCCGCTCGCCGTCGTCTTCTTCGTCCTGATGGTGGTCGGTTTCGCCGCCGGGGTCGGCACGGCGATCGTATGGGTGGGCCTGCCGATCCTGGCGACCACGCTGCTGATGGCCCGGGGGCTGGCCGATGTGGAACGGCGGATGCTGCCCGAGGTGCTCGGCCGCACGCTGCCCCGGCCCCGCTACCGGCCGGCGCCGGAGACCGCCGGCTGGGTGCGCCGCATGGTGAACCCCTTGACCAGCGGTCAGTCGTGGCTCGACCTGCTCTACGGGATCGTGGCCTTCCCGATCTCCATCCTGACGTTCTCCTTCACGGTGACCTGGTGGGCCGGGACGATCCTGGGCCTGACCAGCCCGATCTACGGGTGGATCACCGCGGCGATCCCCGGCAACCACGGCCTGGCCTACCTGCTCGGTTTCGACGACAAGGTCTGGATCGACGTCCTCGTCAACACCTGCATCGGCGTGCTGTTCGCGCTCACCCTGCCGCTGGTCGTGCGCGCCGGGGCGCTGATCCGGGCCGGGCTCGGCCGGGCCATGCTGACCGGCGTCGCCGAGCTGCACGAGCGCATCGACGACCTGGCCGAGGGCCGGGCCGCCGCGGTGTCGGCCGAGGCCAACGCGCTGCGGCGGCTGGAGCGCGACATCCACGACGGGCCGCAGCAGCGCCTGGTCTCCCTGGCGATGGACCTGTCGCGGGCCCAGCGCCAGCTCAAGCGCGACCCGCAGATGGTCGAGGAGATGCTCAGCCAGGCCATCACCTCGACCCGCGACACCCTGGACGAGCTGCGCGCGCTCTCGCGTGGCATCGCGCCGCCGATCCTGACCGACCGCGGCCTGGCCCCGGCGCTCGCCGCGCTGGCCAGCCGCTGCACGATCCCCGTCGAGCTGGACGTGCAGATCACCGGCCGCTTCGCGGCGGCGGTGGAGAACACCGTCTACTTCGTGGTCGCCGAGAGCCTGACCAACGTCGCCAAGCACAGCCACGCCACCCTCTGCACGGTGTCGCTGAGCAGGACCGGCGGCGTCCTCATGCTGACGATCGGGGATGATGGGGTCGGCGGCGCACACGTCGCCAAGGGACATGGCCTGTCCGGCCTCGCCGACCGCCTGAAGGCGGTCGACGGGGAGATCGCGGTGGACTCACCGGTGGGCGGGCCGACGGTGATCGTGGCGGAGGTGCCGTGCGGGTAGTCGTGGCCGACGACGCAGTGTTGATCAGAGAGGGCCTGATCCGGCTGCTCGAGGAGTTCGGCTGCGAGGTGGTCGCGGCGGTGGGGGACGGCGACAGCCTGGTGGAGGCCGTCGCCGAGCATCGGCCCGACGTCTCGGTGGTCGACGTCCGGATGCCGCCCAGCTTCACCGACGAGGGGCTGCGGGCGGCGGTCGAGGCGCGCCGGCGGGTGCCGGGCGCGCCGGTGCTGATCCTGTCGCAGTACGTGGAGGTCTCCTATGCCGACGACCTGCTCGCCGACGCCAGGGGCGCGGTGGGCTACCTGCTCAAGGACCGGGTCGTGGACGTCGACGACTTCATGGGGGGCCTGCGCACCGTCGCGGCCGGCGGGACGGTCTTCGACCCGCAGGTGGTGGCCCAGCTGATGGTACGGCGCCGCCGCGACGATCCGCTGGCCCTGCTCACCCCGCGGGAGCGGGAGGTGCTCGGCCTGATGGCGGAGGGCAGGTCCAACCCGGCCATCGGCCGCCAGCTCGTGGTCAGCGACGGCGCCGTGGAGAAGCACATCCGGAGCATCTTCGCCAAGCTCGGCCTGTACGCCGAGGACGGCGACCAGCACCGCCGCGTCCTGGCCGTCCTCGCCTACCTGCGCTCCTGAGACCCGTACGGCGGGGCCGGGCGGACGGCGGAGCCTGGACGGCGGGGCGGGGCCGAGACGGCGGGACGGGGGCGGGCGGGTGCCGCGCGGACGGCGCGGGGCGCGGAGGCGGCGCGTGCCAGGTCCGTGAGGTCACGGTCCGCGAGGTCACGGTGCGAGGTCACGGTCCGCGAGGTCACGGTGCGAGGTCACGGTCCGCGAGGTCATGACCTGCGGGCGGCGGTGTCGGAGCGGCGGGCCAGGAGCAGCAGGGCGCCGGCGCCGGCGGTCAGGGCGAGTGAGACGACGGTCACGTCGGACCACCCCCCGACCTGCCACCGGTGCGCCGCCATCGCGCCGAACACGGAGCTGCCCAGGTAGTAGGCCAGCAGATACAGCCCGGACGCCTGCCCGACGCCGACGTCGACCCGGTGGGCCCGGTCCGACACCCAGCCGCTGACCAGCGAGTGCGTGCCCAGGAACGCGAAGGTGAGCACGCCGAGGCCGGTGACGATCAGCGGCAGCTGGGGCGCGGCGGCCAGCAGCACCCCGGCGAGCAGGAGCGCGACGCCGATCAGCGCGCCGGAGCCGCGCCCGACCCGGGCGGCGGCACGCCCGGCGACGAGCGGTGCGAAGACGCCCACCGGGTAGGCCAGGAACACCAGGGCGGCCGCGCCGCCCAGTAGGTAGGGGGCGGCCTCCAGGCGGAAGGCCATGGCGTTGTACAGGCCGACGAACGCTCCCATGGTGGCCGCCCCGACCAGGCAGAGCGCGACGAGGGCCGGATCCCGCAGGGTCAGCCGGGTGTTGCGCAGGATGCTGCCCGGCCGGGGGCTGGAGCGTGCGAACCGCCGGGACGGCGGCACCAGGACCCACAGGCCGGCCGCGCAGACCAGGGTGAGGCCGCCGGTGACCAGGGCGGCGCCCGGCCAGCCCCACAGCGCGTCGAGCGGCCCCGGGAGCAGCCGCCCGGCCGCCCCGCCCAGCGCCGTGCCCGTGATGTAGGCGGCGTTGGCGCGCAGGTGCGCCGAGGGGTGCACCTCCTCGCGCAGGTAGGCCAGGGCCACCGCCGGCAGGCCGGCCAGCGCGACGCCCTCGAGGCCCCTGACGGCCAGCAGGCTGTGCCAGGTGGGCGCGGCGGCGGAGGCGATCCCCAGCACCGCCGTACCGGCCAGGGAGATCCGCATGATCGCCACACGCCCGACCGCGTCCGAGATCGGCCCCACGAACACCAGCGCGACCGCCATGGTGACCGTGGACAGCGACAGCACCGCCGTCGACGCGGCCGCCGACACCTGGAAGTGCCTGGCGACGCCGGGCAGCAGCGGCTGGACGTAGTACAGCGCCATGAAGTTCGCGAGCCCGCCGAGTCCCAGCCCGTAGACGATCCGCCGGTAGGCGGGTTCACCGGGCCGGTGCCCGGCGTGGGGCCGGGCGGTTCCGGGGAGGGGGGCCGGGTGGGGAAGGGTCGAGGTCATCACCCGATGGTGCTCCACCGGCTGTGATGCTCAAAATGCAGTAATTGACACTATTGATGCACGGAACGCATCATCGCCGGATGGACCTGCAGACGCTGCGCTGGTTCCTCTCGCTGTGCGAGACGGAGAACATGCGGGACACGGCCGCGATCGAAGGAGTCAACCAGTCGACGCTGTCGCGCTCGCTCGCGCGGCTGGAGGCCGACCTCGGCGTGGAGCTGTTCCACCGGCACGGGCGCAGGCTCGCCGTCAACCGGTTCGGCGCCCTGTTCCGCGACCACGCGGGCCGGGCCGTCGGCGACCTGGAGGCGGCACGCCGCCGCGTCGACGCCCTGGCCAACCCCGACACCGGGCTGATCCGGCTGGGGTTCCTGCACTCCGTGGGACGCTGGCTCGTCCCGGAGGTGCTGCGCGACTACCGCAACGTCACCCCGGGCATCAGGTTCGAGCTGCACCAGGGTTTCGCCCGGGAGCTGTTCACCTGGCTGCACCACGGGGACATCGACGCCGCCCTGGTCACCCCGCCGCCGGAGGGGACCGACGCGCGCTGGCACCGGCTGCGCGAGCAGCAGCTGTGCATCGCGCTGGCCGCCGACCACCGGCTCGCCGGCACGCCCGGGCTCGCGCTCGGGGACGTGCGGGACGAGCCGTTCATCGCCTTCGCCCGCACCACGGACCTGCGCCGGGTCATCGACGGGCTCTGCCGCGAGGCCGGGTTCGAACCCGTCATCGCCTTCGAGAGCGAGGAGATCGCCACCGTGCGGGGGCTGATCGGCGCCGGCCTCGGGGTGGGCATCCTGCCCCGCCCGGCCGTGCTGGAGCATGATGACCCCGTCTACCGTCCGCTCGGCCCGGCCCAGCAGCGGCCGATCGGCCTGGCCTGGCATCCGAGGGCGGTCCCCACGGCGGCGACCGCGCGCTTCGTCGAGCACCTGAGCGGGGACGGGCGCGTGCGGGCCGACCCCCCGGCGTGAGCCCCGGGGGGTCGGCCCGCATGGGACTCACGCCCGGCATTCGCGCCCGGGACTCACACCGGGGACTCGCGCCGGGGACTTGATCCCGGCTCTCGGGTCCGGGACTCACTCCCGGGACTCTCGCTGGGGCGGCCCGCACTCTCCCATGGCCTGCCGGACCGCGGAAAGGGGAGCCGTTCGCGCCGGGGGCCGCTCAGTTCGACGGCTGCAGATATCCGTTGGCGACCAGCCACTCCACCGACACTTCCGCCGAGGTCTGGGGCGCCTCGGGAATGTGCTTGCTGACCAGGTGGTACTGCCGTCCCTCGCCTTCCTGCTGGAACGCCGCGGCGGCCGGGCCGCCGTCTACTTTGAACTCCTTCACCACCTTGTAGGTGTGGTAGCTGCATATGTATTTCGGAGCCGCCGGGAAGGTGTTGAGATTGTTCGGGGGCAGGGCGCGCCCGACGTAGGAGGCGCCGAGCGGGGAGACGAAGGAGCCCTTCTCGCCGCCGAAGCGGTCGAGGGCCGTGCCCACCGGCAGCGTCACGGTCCTGATCAGCGGCCTGCCGTTGGAGTAGCCGCCGGAGTGGGCGAAGCCGTAGTCCGGCGGATAGCGCCACCCGCCGGCGGCCTCGTCCCAGTAGCGGTCGACGAACTCCTGCGGGGAGGTCCCGTTCAGCGGCCTGTAGTCACGCAGGATCCTGCCGAGCGGCCCGTCCTTCGGCAGGTACTTCGGGCCCAGGATCGGGTCGTCGTCCAGGTAGGGCGGCCCGCAGACCTGCCCGCCGGGCTTGTCGTCCCCGGTGGGGGCCGTCCGTCCGGTGGCCGCCGCCGGGGTGGCGGGGGGCGCCGCTCCGCCGGCCGCAGGGGCGGCGGCGGCCGGCGGCTCGGGCGGACCGGAGGCCGCGAACGCGCCGGTGCCGGCCTGGGCCGCGACGCCGGTGAAGGCAGCGGTGACGATGCCGACGGCGGCCAGTGGTGCGCGTCGTCGAAAATGCCGCACGGATCCTCCTGATGAACTCACACGGAGCTGGATCGGATGTCTGGGGTCGAGCTGCGGACCGGCGTGGGCGGGGCCGGAGGCGGATGCCTCCTCTCCGCCCGGGGCGTTCTCGTGCGGAGCCGGTCGGTCCAGGGCGGAAGGCGGGAGAAGCGCCACCCGCCCGGAAACGGAATTGCCGATCCAGGCGTACCCGGCCTTCTTTTCCGTGGCACCGGGAAAGAGTTAATCGAATGACAAAAACGGAACGACAAAAGGCATGGAAGTGCGCATCGTTAATTGCGTTCAGAAATGCGGTCGACCGGCATTCATTGTCGATATAGGGCATTTATCCGACGATTGAGCCCACCGGTCCGGCGGGCGACGCGCCCGCCCGTCGGGGGCGGCTTCCGGGCGCGGCCGATCGGGGGCGTTCCGCCGTCGGCCCCTTTAACGTGCTGTTACTCGATCGTGACTTGACGTTGCCGGTTACGGGCGAGTTACATGTCCCTAACCCCGTAAACGTTTTCAGTAAATCACCAAGATCGCGGTAAACGTTTACAGAAAGGTGTGGTCTCTGTGAGCGACGGGCCGACGATCACCACGATCGCGGAGCGGGCGGGTGTCTCGATCGCCTCGGTCTCCCGCGTGCTCAACGGGCTGCCGACCCGCGAGGACACCGTGCGCCGGGTGCTCAGCGCCGCCGACGAGCTGGGATACGTCCCCAACTCGGTGGCCCGGTCGCTGAAGTCGCGCCGGACCAACCAGGTGGCCTTCGCGATGGCCGACATCGGCAACCCGGTCTACCTGACGATGATCCGCGAGATCCAGCCGGTGCTGAAGGCGGCGGGATACCGCCTCGTGCTGCACTCCACGGACGCGGACGTGGCCGAGGAGATCGACGTGCTCCGCAGCCTCGGAGAGCGCTACGTGGACGGGCTCATCATGATCCCGCTGCGGGTGAGCGAGGCGCACCTGAAGGCCGTCGAGGCCGCCCGGGCCCCCGTCGTCATCATCGGCTCGGTGCCCGACAGCACGCGGGTGGACAACGTCCGCACCGACTCGCGCACCGGCGTACGGCTGGCGCTGGACCACCTCCACTCCCTGGGACGCCGCCGCATCGGGTTCGTCAACGGCCCCCTGGACACCGTCCCCGGCTCGGCCCGCTCCACGGCCTACGCCGAGGGCCTGGCCGATCTCGGCCTGCCCTACGACGAGAACCTGGTGGAGATCGGGGACTTCTCCCGCTCCGAGGGGGCGCGGGCCGTGAGCCGGCTGCTGTCCAGGGTCCCCGACCTGGACGCGATCATGTGCGCCAACGACCTGATCGCCCTCGGCGCCCTCGACGTCCTGCGCCGGGCGGGCAGGCGGGTGCCGCAGGACGTGGCGGTGGTCGGCATGGACGACATCGACCAGGCCGCCGTCGCCTGGCCCGCCCTGACCAGCATCTCCCTCGGCTCGGCCGAGCGCGGCCGGATGGCTGCGGAGCTGCTCCTGGACCGGCTGGGCGACGGCGACCGGGACCCCAAGGTGATCACCGTTCCGCCCCGCCTGGTGGTCAGAGCATCGACCGTGGGAGAAGAGGAGACGCCGTGACCCTCACCGCCGACCGGCCGGCCAGGACGGCGACGCCGAACCGGCCCCGCAGGGGCGGGCGGCAGGGGCGCGAGACGCTGCTGCTGATGCTGCCCGCCCTGGTGCCCGTGCTGGTCTTCAGCGTGGGGCCGCTGCTGTACGGAATCTTCCTGGCGTTCACCGACGCGCGCTCCGGGCGCAACGCGGTCACCTCGTTCGTCGGGCTGTCGAACTTCGGCGACCTGCTGGCCGACGGGGACTTCTGGGCCTCCTTCCGGATCGGGATGATCTGGGCCGTCTCGGTGACCGTGCTGCAGTTCCTGGCCTCGCTGGGGCTGGCGCTGCTGCTCAACCAGGATCTGCGCTTCCGGGGGTTCGCCCGGGTGCTGGCGGTGGTGCCCTGGGCGATGCCGCCGGTGGTCATCGGGCTGATGTGGCGGCTGGTCTACCATCCGGACGCCGGGATCCTCAACGGCATGCTGGGCACCGAGATCGACTGGCTCAACGACTTCTCCGTCGCGCTGCCCGCGGTGATCGTCGTCGGGATCTGGACCGGCATGCCGCAGACCACGGTGGTGCTGCTGGCCGGCCTGCAGAGCGTCCCCAAGGAGCTGTACGAGGCGGTCGAGGTGGACGGCGCGGGCGTCTGGCGCAAGTTCTGGAACATCACCCTGCCCCAGCTCCGCCCGGTCATCGTGGCCATCACCTCGCTGGACTTCGTCTGGAACATCAACCAGTTCGGGCTGGTCTACGTCCTGACCCAGGGCGGCCCCGGCGGGCAGACGCGCCTGCCCATGCTCTTCGCCTACGAGGAGGCCTTCCGCTACGGCTTCTTCGGCTACGCGGCCACCCTGGGCGTGGCGATCGTGATCGTCGTGCTGGCCGTGCTCGGCGTCTATCTCTGGCGGCAGATGCGGGAGGCGAGCTGACATGGGCAAGGCACTGCGTTATCTGGCCCTGGCAAGCTACGTCGTCTTCCTGGCGTTCCCGCTGCTCTGGCTGCTGTCCACGGCGCTGAAGACGCCGCAGGAGATGGCCAGCCTGCACCCGACGTGGATCCCGCGCGCGCCGACGCTGACCAACTTCGCCGACGCCTTCGGCGAGCAGGACCTGGTCGGCAGCGGGCTGCGCAGCCTCGTGGTGGCGGTGGCCACGGCGGTGCTCACCGTGGTCCTGGCGCTGCCGGCGGCCTACGCCCTCGCCCGCTACCGCTCGATGATCAACCGGATCGCGCTCGGCTGGGTGCTGGTCAGCCAGGTCTTCCCGTTCATCCTGATCATCATCCCGCTGTTCATGGTGCTGCGCAGGCTGGAGCTGTCGAACACGCTGCCCGGCCTGACCCTCGTGCACGTCACCTTCGTGCTGCCGTTCGCGCTGTGGATGCTCCAGGGATACGTGCGCGCCGTACCCCGTGAGCTGGAGGAGGCCGCGGCGGTGGACGGCGCCGGCCGGGTGCGCTCGCTGCTGAGCGTCGTCGCCCCGCTGCTCGCCCCGGGAGTGGTGGCGACGCTGCTGTTCGCGTTCATCTCCTCCTGGAACGAGTTCCTGTTCGCTCTGATCGTCCTGAAGGACCCGGACGTGGCGACCCTGCCGCTGACGCTGGTGAAGTTCACCGGCGCCGAGGGGGTCGTACGGCTCGGGCCGCTGGCGGCCGCCTCGCTCCTGGCGACGGTCCCGAGTCTCGTGTTCTTCGCAGTCATCCAGCGGCGGCTGAGGTCCGGCCTGATGGCCGGGGCCGTCAAGGGATAGCCCCACCCCCCGATAGGAGAAGTCATATGCGTAAGAAGGTCGCGCTGGCCGCAGGTCTCCTCGTGCTGGCCGCCGGATGCGCCTCGGAACCGCCCGCGGCCGCCCCCGACGGACCGGTGAAGATCAAGTTCCAGAGCCTCGCCTGGCAGAAGGAGTCGATCGCGGCCAACAAGGAGCTGGTCGACGAGTGGAACAAGGCCAACCCCAAGATCCAGGTCGAATACGTCCAGGGGAGCTGGGACAACGTCAACGACCAGCTCGTCACCTCCTTCGAGGCGGGTGACCCGCCGGACGTCATCCACGACGACTCCCCGGCCCTGTCCGGCTTCGCCAGCCGCGGCTACCTGCTGGACCTCAAGGACAAGGTCCCGGCCGAGCTGAAGAGCGACATCCCCCAGGCGGCATGGGACACCGTCACCTTCGCCGACGGCAAGGGCGGGCAGGGCGTGTACGGCGTGCCGTTCCTGCAGGAGTCGCAGGTCATCATCGGCAACAAGAAGCTGCTCGACAAGGCCGGCGTGCGGCTCCCGACCCCGGACAGCCCGTGGACGTGGGACGAGTTCGCCGAGGTCTCCAAGAAGCTCACCAAGGGCGACTCCTACGGCGTCGCCTGGCCGATGAAGTCGCCGGTCAACAAGGTGCTCAACCTGGGCCTCAACTTCGGGGGCACCTTCTTCCAGACCGACGGCGGCAAGACGACGGTCAAGGTCGAGGCGGGGGAGCGCGAGGTGCTCCAGCGCATCCACGACCAGCTCTACAAGGACAAGTCCGCCGACCCGGCCGCGCTCGGCATGGGCGCCGCCGACCCGCTGCCCGGCTTCTACGCCGGCAAGTACGCGATGCTGCCCGTCGGCGTCTACCTGCGCCAGCAGGTCGTGGAGCAGGCGCCGGACGGCTTCGAGTGGATCACCCTGCCGCCGCTGAAGGGCGCCACCGCCGAGCAGGGCGCGGTCTCGCAGACCCTGTCGGTCGCGGCCGACAGCAAGTATCCCGAGCAGTCGCTGAAGTTCATGTCCTTCTTCCTGAACGGCTCCAACCAGGTCAAGCTCGCCAAGGGCGACTGGCTGCTGCCGACCTCGGTCAAGGCCGCGGGCGACCCCGCCATGACGACCGAGGAGAACGGCTGGAACGTGGCGACCGCCTCGGTCAAGAACCTCGTGGTCGCGCCCTTCCTGAAGGTCAACGGCTTCGACGAGTGGAAGAGCAAGGTGGCCACGCCGACGCTGCAGCAGTTCTTCGCCAACAAGATCACCCTTGACGACGCGGCGAAGAAGCTGGTCGACGAGGGCAACAAGGTGCTGGAGCGGTACAACCAGTGACCGTGACGCATCGGGGGCGCGCCCGGGGGTGTCTGCTCGGCCTCGCGGCCGGCGACGCCCTCGGGCGCCCGGCGGAGAACCTCTCGCCCGAACAGATCGCCGCCCGCTGGGGCAGGCTGACCGAGATCGACGGCGGTGGCACCGACGACACCGAATACACCATCTTCGCGGCGTCCCTGCTCGTCCGGCACGGGCACGCGCTGACCCCGCAGGACGTCGCCCGGGCCTACCGCGAGGAGATCCTCCCCCTGGCCGAGGGGCCGATGAAGGGCGCCGGCTTCTCCGAACTCGGCGCCGTCCAGGCGCTCAGGCAGGGCCTCGAACCGCCGCTGACCGGCCGGTGGCACCGGCACGGCTGGTCGGACGGCCTGGCCATGCGCGCGGCGCCGTACGGCGTCTTCGCCGCGGGAGACCCCGGTGAGGCCGCCCGCCTGGTGGAGGTCGACGGCAGCGTGAGCAACGCGGGAGAGGGCATCCTCGGCGGCCGCGCCGTCGCCGGCGCGGTGGCCGCCGCGATGACGGGCGCACCCCCGGAGGAGGTGGTCGCGGCCGGGCTCGGCGTGATCCCCGACGACTCCTGGACCGCCCGCAACCTCAACCGCGCCCGGGACGTCGTCCGCCACGCCGGTTCCTCCGGACCGGGCGAGGTCGCCGCGCGGTTGCACGGGGCGGTCGTGGTCCGGCACTACCCGTGGACGGACCTGGCCCCCGAGGCCGTCGCCCTCGCCTTCGCCGCCTACCTGCTGGGCGGGGGAGAGGTCGAGGAGTCCGTGGTGATCGCGGCGAACCTGGGACGCGACGCCGACACCACCGCCGCCATCGCGGGCGCCCTCGCCGGGGCGGGGCGCGGCGAGGCGGCGGTGCCGGAGCGGTGGGCACGGCAGATCGGCCCGGTCGAGGGGCGCTGCCTGCCGGTGACCGCGGGACGGCACGTGCTAGAGGTGGCCGATCAGCTCGTGGAAGGGGCGTAGGCGATGATGTCGGGGGACAGGATCCTGGGGGCGTTCGCCGGGCTGGCGATCGGCGACGCGGCGGGCTGGCCGTCGTCGCGGCACCGGGCCGGGGTGCACGCGCCGTGGAGCAGGCGGCTCCACCGCGAGCTCGACGCCTTCGCCGAGGAGCACCGGGTGACCACGCTGCCGGTGCCGTTCGCGCTCAACCAGCCGGTCGCGCCGCTGGCCGTCGGCCCGTCCGACGACGCCGAATGGCTCGCCTGGACCGTGCTCACCGTCGACCAGGAGCGCGCGGCGGCCTTCGCCGCCCTGACCGGCAGAGACGACATCAGGGCGCGGATCTCGGTGCGGACCGCGCTGGACAACCTCGCGCGCGGCCTCGGGCCGCCGGCCAGCGGCCACGACAACCCGCACTTCTTCGACGACGCCGCGGTCGTGCGGGCGGTCGCCTTCGGCGCCGCGGGGCTGGACCCCACGGCCGACGCCCAGGTCACCAACGCCGGTGACGGCGTGCTCGGGGCGGTCGCGATGGCCCGGGCGATCAGCGTCCTGGTGGGCGGCGGGGCGATGGGCGAGGCCGTGGAGGCCGCGCTGGAGGCGCTCCCCGAGGACACCGTCATCGGCCGCGCGACCCGCGTCGCGCTCGCGGTCACGAGGAGGGCCGGCGACCCGTTCGAAGCGGTGCCCGCCCTGGACGCGGCGCTGTTCGACCACGTCTACAGCTACGGGGTCGCCGCCGCCGAGACGTTCCCGGTGGCGCTCGCGCTGGCCGAGGCCGCCGGCGGCTCGCCGCGCACCGCCGTGCCGGCCGCTGCCTGCCTGAGCGCCGCGGCGGACTCCGCGCCGGCCCTGACCGGCGCGCTGACCGGCGCCTTCACCGGCCACGACGCGCTGCCGCGCGGGTGGAGCACCGTTCTGACCGGCTGCTGCCTGCCGGAGCTGGCGGGCACTGATCTACTGGACATCGCGAGGGGATGGATTTCATGAGCGCAGCAGGTGAAGCGGCGGCCCGGCCGTCGGGCACGGGCGGGGACGCTCCGGTGAGCGCGGGCAGGGGGACCCTGGAGGACAGGGCCGTCGGATGCGTGACGGGCGCCGCCGTCGGCGACGCCCTCGGCGGCGCCACCGAGGGCTGGACGCCCGAGCAGATCCACGGGCGTTACGGCGGGCACGTCGAGGGCCTGGTCCCGCCGTTCTTCGAGGACTGGCGCAACGCCCGGCCCATCGCCCCCTACCACAAGGGCGACGGCCACATCACCGACGACACCCTGATGACGCACGCGCTGATCAGGGTCTACGAGCGGGCCGGGAGCCACCTGGACGCCTACGCGGCGGCCGAGCACCTGGTCCCGGAGATGATGGGCGAGAAGCGCTGGATCCCGGAGCTGGAGACCGAGGCGCTGCCGCTGCACCGGGTCTTCCTGGCGGAGAAGTGGCTGGTGCTGCGGCTGCACTACGGCCACGTCGACCCGCGTGAGGCCGGGACGGGCAACATCGTCAACTGCGGCGCGGCGATGTACATGGCGCCGGTCGGCGTGGTGAACGCTGCCGACCCCGACGCCGCCTACGCCGAGGCGATCGACCTGGCCGGCGCCCACCAGTCCAGCTACGGCCGCGAGGCGGCCGGGGTGCTCGCCGCCGCGGTCAGGATCGGGGCGGACACGGTCATCGTGCCGGCCGCTCCCGCCGAGTGGT
>NZ_JBSFPS010000182.1:0-20669 GCF_053588315.1 Streptosporangium sp. NPDC003464
GGCCGGACAGCAGCCAGGCGGCGGCCGCCAGCAGGAGCGTGGTCGGCAGGAACCAGGCGGCGAACCGGTCGGCGAGCCGTACGACGGGGGCGCTGTCGGTCTCGGTCTGCCGCGCCAGCCGGACCACTCCCGCATAGGTGCTGTCCGCCGCGGTCCGGGTGGCCCGCAGGGCGAAGGCGGCACCGGCGTTCACCATACCGCTGCGCACGCCCTCGCCCGCGGCGTGCTCCACCGGTATCGACTCCCCCGTCAGCGCCGACTCGTCCAGCAATGCGAGATCACCCGCCACCACCCCGTCGACGGGGACGATCTCCCCGCTGGGGACCAGCAGCAGGTCTCCGGGGCACACCTGCTCGACCGGCACGAGGCGAGGCACCCCGTCCTCGAAGCGCCGGGCCGAATGCGGCGCGCGTTCATACAGGGCATTCAGGTCACGCCTGGCCCGGTGCAGGGCGTAGTCCTCCAGCGCCCGGCCGGTCGCAAGCATCACGCCGATCAATGCGCCGGCAAGGTACTCCCGTACGGCGAGCGCTCCGACCAAGGCGAGTACGGCGATGGCGTCCACCCCCAGCCGGCCACTGCGCAGCGCCGAGATCACCCATCCGGTCGCGGGCACCACGGCCGCGCCGGTGACCACCGTCCACACGATGTCACCGGCCGCCTCCGCACCGGCCAGGTGAAGTATGAGTCCGGCCAGCAGTCCGGTCGTGGTGACCACGAGAAGGGCAATGGTGGCGAACCGTCTCATGTTCTCGGCCTCCTGCGGCGGCCTGAGTCGCCCATGGGCCGGAGGTCGGCTTTGATCAGGACCTCCGGCCCATGGACGACTCGGCGGTCAGGATCGGACGACCGCCACCGGGCCGTGCGCGTGGTGCAGCACGCCCCGGCTGACGGAGCCCAGCAATATCGAGCCGACCGCGCCCCTCCCCCGTGAGCCCACGACGACCAGGTCGGCTCTGGTGGAAGCACTGGTGAGAGCGTCTACGGGGTGCGCGCTGTGGACGTCCTCGACCACTTCCACCTCGGGGAACTTCTCCTGCCAGGCGGCGAGCCGCTCCTGGACCACCCGGTGCTGTGCCTGGCGGATCTCGTCCATGTCGTAGGAGATCTCGGGTGCGAAGGCGTGCACCGGCAACTGCCAGGCATGGACGGCGCGCAGGGCGCAGCCGCGCAGCCTGGCCTGCTCGAAGGCATAGGCCAGCGCGGGCTCGCACCGCGGGGAGTCGTCGACGCCGACGACGACCGCGCGGTGCGTTTCCTCGTCGCCGGGGCGGACGACGACCACCGGGCCGTGAGCGTGGCCGGCCACGTGCGTGCTCACCGATCCGAGCAGTGCTCCGGCGAAGCCGCCCATGCCTCTGCTGCCGAGCACGATCGCCGTGGCGCCGGCGGCCTGCTCGCACAGGGTCCTGGTCAGGTTTCCCTCAATCAGTTCGGTGCTCACCTCGACGGACGGCTGACGCCTTCGCGCCGTCTGCTCGGCCTCGGCCAATACTTTCCGCCCGTTCATGACCATCGTGTCGGGCCGCTCGGGGGTGGCGAACCGGTGAATGTCATAGGGACCGCGCTCCACGACGTGCACGATCCGTAGCGGCGACCGCCTGCGGAAGGCGTCGTCGGCGGCCCATCTCACCGCTCTGTCCGCATCGGCCGAACCGTCCACCGCGACGACGATCGGCGAGGAACCCTCGTGCGTGTCCGGACCGACCGGCTGGCTGGTGTCGTTGGAGGACATGTTCTTCTCCCCAGGTAGGATTCCTGCCCGTTCAAGCATCGGACGCGGATATCGGGAAATCCCAGAGGCGCTGGACTTCCTGCGCAGGGACTTTCGGCCTGTTTCCTGATCGGTGCTTGTAAGCGAGCTACCCGCTGTCTCCATGGATGGAGTGAGCAGGCTGCGGGTACGCGCTGCAAACGCGACGATTTCCCGTAACTTTCGCTATCAATCGTGCTGTTTGACGACGGCCACCGGGCATGAGGCTCGGTGGAGCAGCTCCTGGCTCACCGAGCCGAGAACCCGTGCCCGGACGCCCCCCAGTCCCCGGGACCCGACCACCAGCAGCCGTGCCTGACGGCTACGGGCCAGCAGGGCGGGAAGCGGCAGCTGGCTGACCGCGCCGGCCGTGACGGCCACGCCGGATTGGTCGCCGGACAGCGAGGCCACGGTCTCGGCGAGCCAGCGCTCGACCTCCCATCCGGACCGTGGCGAGGTGTCCTTCCGCGCGTGGATTACGTGTACCGGCAGCCGGTGAACCCGGGCATGCCCCAGCGCGAACCTCAGAGCCGCCGCCGAGCAGTCGGATCCGTCCACCCCCACCACGACGTTCCCCGGAGACGGCGGCGATGTCGGATCGGCCCGCCGTACGGCCAGCACGGGGCAGAGCGTGTGGGCGGCGACGTGGGCGCTCACCGAGCCGAGCAGCAGCCCGGCGACCCCGCCGAGCCCCCGGCAACCGACGACCAGCATCTCCGCCGCCCGGCTGAGCGAGACCAGTTCCGGCCCCGGAGTCCCCCGGGCCAGAATCGACCGCACGGCCCGGCCGGGCAGCAGTTTCTCAGCCAGTTCCACTCCCTCGATCAGGGTCCGGCCCGCCAGCCTGCGTACCTGCCCGGTGATCGCGGCCTCGCGCTCGGCGTGGGGGCCGTCCCAGACGTGGCAGATGGTCAGCTCCGCCCGGCCTGTCCCGCACTCCCGCGCCGCCCATTCGACGGCGGTACGGCTCTGTGGTGATCCGTCGAACCCGACGACGATCTCTCGCCTCATGAGCTCCCCTCCCTCCAGCAGCGGCGACGTCACGTCGTTCGACGATCGGGAAGAAGGTGACGGCTCCGCATCATTCCCCTGGGGCGTGGGGCATGACCGGGACCAGGCGGAACATACCCGTCAGCAGCTCCGGAGTCTCCTGTGGCCCGGCGGGACGGCCGGCCACGGCCCGCAGCACGTCGGTGGCCGTCACCATCCCCACCAGCCTGTTCGACTCCCCCAGGACCGGGAGCGCGTCGACACCCGCGCCGATCATGGCCTCCGCGGCGTCGGCCAGGCGCGCGTCGAGCGTGGTGTGCGGGCAGCGATGCTCGCCCAGCAGCGGGTGGATCCGCGCGCGTGACTGCTCGGCCGGGCCGCCGGACCAGCGGGCGGTGAGGTCCTCCCGGGTCAGCACGCCCCGCAGGCAACCGTGTCTGTCGACGACCGGCAGGTGGTGGACACCCGCGCGGCGCATGATCTCCCACGCCATCAGCGGGGACTCGTCGGGCTCGACGGCGACCAGCGTCCGGCTCATCACCTGCGCCACCGTGAGCTCGCGTACGTCCATCACGCCTCCCCCCGGGCGGGCACGATCGCGACGGGGCAGCGGGCGTGGTGCAGGATCCCGTGGCTCACCGACCCCAGTACGGCCGAGCTGAGCCGGCCCAGTCCCCGCGAGCCGACGACGACCAGGTCCGCGGCCTCCGATGCCTCGCAGACGACGGCGACGGGATGCCCGCAGACCACCGTCTCCTCGACTTCCACCTCCGGGTGCTTCTCCCGCCAGGGAGTGAGCGTGTCCGCCGCGATGCGCCGCCCGGCGGCGGAGATCTCCTCGAACAGCGGCGTGTAGACAGTGGCCCCCTGTCCCACCACGGGCATCTGCCAGGTGTGGATCGCGTGCAGCCGGGCACCGCGCCGGGCGGCCTCCTCGAAGGCGTACTCCAGGACCGCCGCCGAATGGGGCGAGGTGTCGAAGCCGACCACGACCTCGTTGTAGATCCGCTCCTGTGAGCCTCGCACGACCACGACCGGCGCGGCCACGCGCCCGGCCAGGGCGAGGGAGACCGAGCCGAGCAGCAGCCCGGTGAACCCGCCGCGGCCCCGGCTGCCCAGCACGACCTGCTCGGCGTCCTGGGCCTCACGCCGGAGGATCTCGACCGGGCGGCCCGTCTCCAGCACGGTATCGCCCTCGACCCCCGGGGCGCGCTCGCGCGCCAGGCGGGCCGCGTTCTCCAGCACGCCCTGGCAGGACTCGGTCACCGAGTCGCGGAAGCCCGGCGGGGTCTGGAGCGGGATGTCGTAGATCCACGGCTCACACACCTGGACGATCCGCAGGGCACATCCGCGCCGCACGGCGTCGTCGGTGGCCCATTCGACCGCGGCCTGCGAGGAAGGTGAGCCGTCCACGCCCACCACTACATGCGCTGTCATGTCGTCCTCCTCTGGCTTCCCCTTCATTTCCATCCGACCTTCTCCCGGCGTTTTCCACAGCGGTCGAAGGACCCGGCCGTCAGGGACTTCCGGCCCCTGTCACCGGACTTCGTCCGTAGTGGAACGAAGGACAGATGAAGGACATGGGAAACGCCTCCCTGCGGAGGCGGACCGGCACACGGCGGCTGACCGAACGTGTGACGGCCCCGGCGACCTGGGCCGCCGGGTGACCTGGCGGCGCAAGGGGCTGGGCCTCAGCCGCGAGCAGCCGGCAGGCCAGGCCGGCATCGTCCCGGCAGAGATCACCGGCCGCCGTATCCGGCACGTTTCATGATCCTCGGAGAGGTGCACGCCGGAGCGGCCACCGGGTCGGCATCATTGCCACCGGGACCCCAAGAAACCCGCCACGCGCCCCGGGCAGGCTGATTCGATTCATCTGACGACCGCGACGGGGCAGTGAGCGTGGTGGAGCACCCCTCGGCTGACCGAGCCCAGAAGGACCGATCCGACGGCGCCGAGGCCGCGGGACCCCATGACGAGCAGGTCGGCTCGTGCCGAGGCGGCCACGAGGGCCGGTACCGGGTGCGCACATGTCACGTCCTGCACGACGTCGACCGTGGGGAATCTCTCTTTCCAGCCGGTGAGCCGGGCTGCGGCCATCCGGCGTTCTCCCTGCCGGACCTCGTCCATGTCGCGGGCGCCCTCAGGCGTGAACCCGTGAACCGGTGCCTGCCAGGCGTAGACCGCCCGCAACGGGCATCCGCGCAGTTCGGCCTGTTCGAAGGCAAAGCCCAGAGCGGGCCGGCATTCGGCGGAACCGTCGACGCCCACGACCACTTCACCGCGCGTCTGTCCGCCACCCGGCCTGACGACCACCACGGCACCGGGCACGTGACCCGCCACACGGATGGGGACCGAACCGAGTAGCGATCCGGCGAAACCCCCCAGGCCACGACTGCCGATCACCAACTCGACGGCCGCCCCGGCCTGCTCGCGCAGGACCTTGACCGGCGCCCCTTCGATCAACTCGGTGGTCACACAGACCTCCGGCCCGCGTTCCGCGGAGGCCGTGAGCGCCTCGGCGAGCACCTGCTCACCCAGGCGCGACAAGTGGTCGGGCCAGCCCGGCGCGGGAAGTTCGGCGACGTCGTGCGGCCAGCGGTCCACGACGTGAACGATCCGCAAGGGCACTCCCCTGCGGACGGCGTCATCGACCGCCCAGACCAGGGCTGCGGTCGCGGCGGATGAGCCGTCCGTTCCGACCGCGATCGATTCAGTCATGACTGCCCCCGCTCCCCATCGGACCGTGGCACGGGCGGTTTCCTCAGAGGCGATCGTCCCAAGGCATGGGGACCTTCGCCCTCTCCCGGATGTGAGACCTGATCTACCGACGAAGGTCCCTGGCCTGTAGGGCCGATCAGCCCTGCCGACGGCGGTGAGCAGCACCGTACCGTGCAGATGGAAGGGAGATCCGCGATGGCGCCTTCCGTAGTCGTGGACCTTGAACGGACAGCCGCAATGATCTTCGACACCGATGGGGTCATCACCGACACGGCCACGGTGCACGCCGCCGCGTGGAAACGGGTGTTCGACAGCTTCCTGCGCGAGCGCGCCGAACGGTCCGGGGAGTGGTTGCGGCCGTTCGACACGGGCGAGGACTACCTTCGTCACGTCGACGGAAAGTCCAGGACCGACGGTGTCCGCGACTTCCTCGGCTCCCGCGGCATCGTGCCGGAACCGGACACGGTGGCCGATCTCGCTGCGCGCAAGGACGCCTCCTTCCTGTCGGAGATCCATGAGCACGGCGTGGCCCCCTTCCCGGCGACCGCCGAACTGGCACGCGAGCTACACCGCCGCGGCGTGCGTACGGCCGCTGTCTCAGCCAGCCGTAACTGCGCCGAGGTACTTCGCGCGGCCGGAGTCACCGATCTGTTCGACATCCGGGTCGACGGCGTGGACGCCGCCCGGCTGGGACTGGCGGGGAAACCCGACCCGGCGCTGTTCCTGCAGGCGGCTCGGCGGCTCGCCGTCAAGCCAGGCGAGGCGGCGGTGGTTGAGGACTCCCTCGCTGGTGTGCAGGCGGCCAGGGCGGGACGCTTCGGCGTCGTCATCGGCGTCGCCCGGCACGGGAACGGAGAGTCCCTGCAGGCCGCCGGCGCCGACCTCATCGTCACCGACCTGGCCCAACTACAACTTCACGGGAGAAGATGTGAACCCTTGGCTCCTCACCTATGACGGCTCCGACCCCACGCAGGAGGGGCTGAGGGAGGCGCTGACCACACTCGGCAACGGCTACTTCGCCACCCGGGGCGCCGTGCCGGAATCACATGCCGACGGAGCGCACTATCCCGGCACCTACGTCGCCGGCTGCTACGACCGGCTCGTCTCCCAGGTCGCAGGCCGCTCGACGGAGAACGAAGATCTCGTCAACGTGCCGAACTGGCTGCCGCTGACCTTCCGCGCCGACGGCGGTGACTGGTTCGCTCCCGGCAACGCCGAGATCCTGGCCCAGCGTCACACACTCGACATGCGCCAGGGGGTTCTCACCCGGCTGCTGCGCGTCCGCGACTCCCGAGGGCGGATCACCCGGGTGGAGCAGCACCGCCTGGTCTCGATGGACGACCCTCACCTGGCGGCTCTGACCATGACGGTCGTCGCGGAGAACTGGAGCGGACCGCTGGAGATCCGCTCGGCGCTTGACGGGCGCGTCACCAACGCCGGCGTCGCCCGCTACCGCGGGCTGGCCGACCGGCACCTGGTGCCGATCTGTGGGCACGCCGCCCACGGCGTGATCGAACTGCTGGCACGCACCGTCACCTCCCGTGTGGAGATCGCGCTCGCCGCTCGCACCACGCTGGCCGGCGGGCTCTGCCGTACCGGCGTGGAGGAGGGCTGGGTGAGCGACGAGCGGACCGTCGAGGTGAAAGCGGGCGAGGCGGTCACTGTGGAGAAGGTCGTCGCCCTGTACACCTCCCGGGACCGGGCCATCACCGAGAGCGAGGCCGCGGCCAGAGCTGCGGTCGTGCGCGCGGGCGGCTTCTCGTCCCTGCTCAAACGACACGCCCGAGCCTGGGACCGGCTATGGCAGCGGGCGCATGTCACCGCCGAGGACGTCGAGGTGCAGCAGATTCTCAACCTGTGCCTCTTCCATCTGCTGCAGACGGCCTCCCCGCACCTCGCGGAACTCGATGCCGGGCTGCCGGCCCGCGGTCTGCACGGCGAGGCGTATCGGGGCCATGTGTTCTGGGACGAGCTGTTCGCCTTCCCCTTCCTCGCACCTCGCTTTCCGGACATCACCCAGGCCTTGCTCAGGTACCGGTGGCGGCGTCTGCCCGAGGCGCGCTGGGCCGCCCGCGCCGTCGGGCACACCGGCGCGATGTTCCCCTGGCAGAGCGGCAGCGACGGCCGGGAGGAGACACCGGACCTGCACCTCAACCCCCGCTCCGGCCGCTGGTTGCCCGACCGCTCACACTTGCAGCGCCACGTCGGCCTGGCCGTCGCCCACAACGTGTGGCAGCACTACCGGACGACGAAGGACACCGCTTTCCTGGCGGGTTTCGGCGGGGAGCTGCTGTTGGAGGTGGCCCGGTTCTTCGCCTCGATCGCGACCCGCGAGGAGGGGCGTTACGCGATCCGCGGCGTGATGGGCCCGGACGAATACCACGACGGCTACCCGGGCCGTGCCGAGCCAGGCCTGGACAACAACGCCTACACCAACGTCATGACCGCGTGGCTGATGCGCCGGGTCCTGGACATGATCGACCTGGTCGGCGCCGAAGGGGTCAGCCGACAGGAGCTCGACCTCTTCACCGGCATGTCCCGGCGGATGCGGGTGGACTTCCACGACGGGGTGATCAGCCAGTTCGAGGGATATGCGGCGCTGGAGGAGCTGGACTGGGCCGCCTACCGGGAGAAGTACACAGACATCCGGCGGCTGGATCGCATCCTGGAGGCCGAAGGGGACACACCGAACCGGTACAAGGTCTCCAAGCAGGCCGACGTGCTCATGCTGTTGCACCTGCTGGGACAGGAAGGGGTCGGTGAGATCTTGACCGGCCTCGGCTACGAGTGGAACGCCGAGATGGCCGCACGGACGGTGGACTACTACCTCGCCCGCACCTGCCACGGCTCCACGCTGAGCGCGGTCGTCCACGCCGGGGTGCTGGCACGCCTGCGCCCCGGCGCCTCCCACCCCTTCTTGGTGGAGGCGCTGAACAACGACGTGAAAGACCTCCAGGGAGGCACCACCGCCGAGGGGATCCATCTCGGCGCGATGGCCGGGGTCGTCTGCCTGTTCGAGGCACAGGCTCGACCGTGATCACCGGCCGGTGCGGCCGGGCAGCGGACCCTGGTGACTGAACCGGGAGGCCCGGCGCTGCATGTGATGGACATGGTCACGGCGGCGGACGGTGAGCGGCCTGTCGGCAGGGCCTGCGAAGAACACCTTCTTGGCGAACTCGACCAGGATCAGATAGGCGATGACCATTCCGGTCAGGGTGAGGAAGAACACGGGCGGCAGTGTGGTGAATCCCAGCGCGTGTGACAGCGGCGATGACGGCAGCGCGATCCCGACGGCGACGACACCGAGGACGGCGGCCAGCAGCGGGACGCTGGGCCGGCTGCGCAAGAACGGGATCCGGCGGGTACGGATCGCGAAGATGATCAGAGTCTGGGTCGCGAGGGACTCCACGAACCAGCCGGAGCGGAACAGTTCGGGGCCGGCGTGGAAAACGCCGAGCATGATCGCGAAGGTGAGGAAGTCGAACAGGGAGCTGATCGGGCCGAAGAAGAACATGAACCGCCGTATGAAGCCGATGTCCCAGTGCGAGGGGGCGTGGAGCTGTTCGGGATCGACGTGGTCGGTGGGGATGCTGAGCTGGCCGGTGTCATAGAGCAGGTTGTTCAGCAGGATCTGGCCCGGAAGCATCGGCAGGAAGCTCAGCACCGCTGAGGCGGAGGCGGCGCTGAACATGTTGCCGAAGTTACTCGAGGTGCCCATCAGGACGTACTTGATGGTGTTGGCGAAGATGCGCCTGCCCTCGGTGACCCCGTCGGCCAGGACCCCGAGATCCTTCTCCAGCAGGACGACGTCGGCGGCGTCCTTGGCGACGTCTGTGGCGGTGTCCACCGAGATCCCGACGTCGGCGGCGTGCAGTGCGAGCGCGTCGTTGACCCCGTCGCCGAGGAATCCCACGTCCCGTCCGCGGCGGCGCAGCAGCCGGATCAGCCGCGCTTTCTGCTCCGGAGAGACCCGGGCGAAGATCGTGGTGGTCTCGGCGACGGCGGCGAGGGCGTCGTCGTCCAGTGCGGCGATGTCGGTGCCGGTCATGGTGCCGCCCGAGGTCAGGCCGAGGTCGGCGCAGACTTTCTCCGCGACCAGCGGGTTGTCTCCGGTGGCGATCTTCACGGTGATGCCGAGCGCGGCGAGGCGGCGCAGTGAGGCGGCGGCCTCCTTGGGCCGATCGAGAAACACCAGGAACCCGGCCAGGGCCAGGTCGCGTTCGTCGGCCGGCGTCGGGACGGTCAGGTCGGCAGCGGGCCGGGTGGCGACGGCCACGACCCGGCTGCCGGCGGCGAACTGAGCCCGCAGCGTGTCAGCGGCTCCGGCCGGCAGGTCCGGACAGCGGCTCAGGACGGCCTCGGGCGCGCCTTTGGTGATCAGCACCCGGGTGCCGTCCGGACCGCGGAGCACGGCGGTGGTCATTCGGCGTTCATGATCGAACGGCAGCAGCCCGAGCCGCGTGTAGCCGCCGGCCAGGTGCACCGGAGCACCTGGCGCCTGCCACAGCGCCGCATCCAGCGGATTTCCTCCCACCGCGACCGAGCCACCGGCCGGCAGGTCGGCCTCTGGCGCAGGGGCGGCCTCGGCCGGCAGATCGGACTCCGTCGTCAGCAGGCCGAGAAGCAGTACCCGGTCGTCGGCGCCCCCGCCCGGGCCCAGGGCGGCGACGAAAGCGATCCGGCCCTCGGTCAGAGTGCCGGTCTTGTCGGTGACCAGGACGTCCATGTCGCCGAGGTCCTCGATGCAGACCAGCCGTTTGACCAGCACCTTGCATCGGGCGAGCCGCCGGGAACCGGCCGCCAGGCTGGTGCTGACCACCGCGGGCAGCAGCTGTGGGGTGATGCCCACCGCGATCGCCAGGGAGAACAGCAACGACTCGATCAGCGGACGGTGCAGTACCAGATTCGTCACCAGGATCAGTGAGGTCAGCGTGATCGCGACCTGCAGCAGCAGTGCCGAGAAATGCCGTAGCCCGGCCTGGAAGTCGGTCTCCGGTTGCCGCTGCCCCAGGCCGAGCGCGATACGACCGAACTCCGCGCGTCCACCGGTCGCGACCACCACGCCGGTGCCGCCACCCGCCCGCACGACCGTGCCCATCAGGGCGCAGCAGCCCAACTCGGCCGGCACCGTGCCGGACGGGACGGGCGCGACCGTCTTGTCCACCGGCAGCGACTCGCCGGTCAGCACGCTCTCGTCACATTCCAGACCGGTCGTGGTCAGCAGCCGCAGATCCGCCGGGACGATCCCGCCCAGCGTCAGCCGTACCACGTCGCCGGGCACCAGCACGGTGACGTCAACCTCGACGGGCCGGCCATCGCGCACCGCCACGGTGGTATGCCTGACCTGGGAATGCAGCGCCTGAGCCGCCCGTTCGGCCCGGTACTCGTTGACGAAGCCCAACCCCACACTGGCCGCCAGGATCACCCCGATGATCAGCGCGTTGGTGCTGTCCCCGACAAAGAACGAAACGACCGCGGTTACCACCAGCAGCACCAGAACCGCGTTGCGCAGTTGCCGCCCCAGCACCCGCAACGCCCGAGCGTGGTGGACGCGCACCGCATTCGGACCACAGATCGCCCGGCGCCGCGCGGCCTCGGCGCCGGACAGCCCCACCTCGGTGACGCCCAGCCGGTCGAGCACCTGTACGGCAGGCAGCGCGGCCGCCTCACCGGCGGACAGACCCGTCAGGTGTGCCGCACCCGACGGTATGTGCACGGCGGTCCCCATACTCCCCAGCAGAGCACCGCCAGGCGGGATGGCTCTCCGGCCGAAAGGCACCAGCTGGAGGGACCTTCGGCACCCGCGCCCCTTAGAGCCGACAGTCCCTGCCCGCAAGGGCACTTGGACTCTAGGGGGCGCCGCGGCGACGAGCGAGGCTGTCTCGTATGAGACGGACCGTTCCCGATGAGTGCGACGTCTTGCTGCGTGAAGGCGGCATCGCCCACATCCGACCGCTGCGGCCGGACGATCGCGCGCGATTGCACGAGCTGGTCGACAGGTCTTCTGAGCGCTCGGCCTACCTGCGTTTCTTCGCCGGCGGCATGGCGACCGCCCACGCCTACATGGACCGCATCACAGCGCCGGGCTACCCGGGCCGCGCGTTGGTGGCCCTGTCACAGGGCCGGCTGGTGGCGGTCGCGGAGTACATTCCCGGGGATGCGGGCGACGCCGAGATCGCGATCTTGATCGATGATGGGATGCACCGCCACGGTCTGGGCACCTTGCTGGTGGAACATCTGGCGTTGAACGCCGCCGACGAGGGCGTACGTGAGCTGGTCGCCGACGTGCTCGCCGAGAACCGCCCCATGCTCCGGGTGCTGGACGACATCGGGCTGAACGTCACCCGCGCGTTCAGCGACGGATCGGTTGAGGTCCGGATAGATCCGCGGCCCACCTCGGGCATGTTGGAGCGGATCGAGGCACGCGCGCACCAGGCGGCGTCGACCTCCCTGAGGCGGCTGTTCTGCCCGGAGTCAGTCGCGGTGATCGGCGCCGGCCGCGCCCCAGGCGGAGTCGGCCACCACATTCTGCGGAACCTCCTTCAGGGAAGTTTCCCCGGCCCCGTCTACCCGGTCAACCCGCACACCAGGCAACTTTGCGGCCTGCCCGTCTACGCGAATGTGGGCAGCGTGCCGGGCCCGATCGATCTGGCGGTCATCGCGACCCCGGCCCGCACCGTGTTGGAAGTCGCCCGCGACTGCGCCGGCCACGGCGTGCGGAACCTCGTCGTCGTCACGGCGGGATTCGCCGAAGCCGGAGAGAAGGGCATGGAGGATGAACTGCTGAGGATCTGCCGTGAGGCCGGCATCCGGCTGGTCGGTCCCAACTGTCTCGGCATCGTCAACACCGCGGCCCGGCTCAACGCCAGCTTCCTGCCTCACTCGCCCGCCCCGGGGCGTCTGGCCCTGATGTCACAGTCCGGCGCGGTCGCGGTCGCCCTGATCGACCGCGCGGCCCGTCTGGAGATCGGCATCTCCTCCTTCGCCTCGGTCGGCAACAAGGCCGATGTCAGCGGTAACGACCTGCTGGAGTACTGGGAGGACGACCCGGCGACCGACGTGATCGCGCTGTATCTGGAGTCGTTCGGCAACCCTCGTAGATTCGGCCGCATCGCGCGGCGGGTGAGCAGGCACAAACCGATCATCGCGGTCAAGAGCGGCCGCGGCGGCTCAGGCGAGCGGGCGGTCCGCTCCCACACCGCGGCCGCCGCCACTCCGGACGTGGTCGTCGACACCCTGCTGAAAGCCTCGGGCGTCATCCGCGTAGACACCGTTCAGGACATGCTCGACACTGCGCGCCTCCTGGCCACCCAGCCGCTGCCGCAGGGCAGGCGGGTGGCCATCGTCGGCAACTCCGGCGGACCGCAGGCCCTTGCCGCCGACGCCTGCGAGCAGCGCAATCTGCTGGTCCCCGAGCTGACCCCGGTCACCCGCGGGCGGCTGCGTTCCCGGCTGCCGGTCGCGGCAGCCGTGACCAACCCCGTCGACCTCACCGCCGACGGCAGCGCGCAGGAGCTGGCGTTCGCCGTCGAGGCCGTCCTCGCCGATCCGGACATCGACATCGTCATGGTCGTATACACCCCACCGTTCGGCTCCGGCCTGGGCAGAACCCGCCAGGCCATCGCCCGCGCGGCCACGTCGGCAGGCAAGACCGTGGCCGCGTGCATCAGCGGGCATGACGGCCTGCTGGACGGGCGTGTGCCCTGCTACGCCTTCCCCGAGCAGGCGGTGCAGGCACTGCGCCACGCGGTGGACCACGCGTCTTGGCGCGCCGCGCCGCAAGCCCCGCCCGCCGAGCCGCACCCGGCCGACACCGTCGCCGCATGCAGCATCGTCGAGGCGGACCTGACGCGCCATCCCGGCGGCCGGTGGCTCGACCATGGCACCGCCGCCCGCCTGCTCGGCTGCTACGGCATCCAGACGGCCGAGTCGATCGAGGCCGACGGACCGGACAGCGCCGCGGCGGCGGCCGCCACGATCGGGCTGCCGGTGGCGCTCAAGGCCACCGGTCCGAACCTGGTGCACAAGAGTGACGTCGGCGGTGTCCGCGTCGGTCTCGGTACGCCGGACGAGGTCGGCCGCGCCTACCGGGAGATGGCCGGCGTGATCGGACCGGCCATGACCGGCGCGATCGTCCAGCCGGTGATCGAGGCGGGTGTTGAGATCATCATCGGTGGCGTCGCGCACAAGGCCTTCGGGCCCTTGCTCATGGTCGGCATGGGCGGCGTCACCGCAGAGCTTCTGGCCGACCATTCCTTCCGGGTGCCGCCACTCAGCGACCAGGACACGGCGGCGATGATCGCCGAGCTCCGCTGCGCTCCCCTGCTCACCGGCTATCGCGGACGCCCGTGTGTCGACGTGGCCGCGTTGCGGAAACAGATCGCCGGCGTCGGGAGGCTCTTGGACGATCTCCCGGAGGTGGTCGAACTCGACCTGAATCCGGTGATCGTCACCCCGGCCGGCGCGGTGGCCGTGGACGTGCGGGTACGGCTCGCTCCCGCCGCTCCACCGCCGTCGCTCTTCCGCCGGCGGCTCCGATGAACGGGACGGCCCATCACACTCGCGGGCCCGTTCAGGCGAAGATCAAGGCCGCCCAGGAATCGTCGATGACACCCGTCACGGGGTCAGGCGATGGTCAGAAGGTGGTCCGTCCCCTGACCCGCGCCTGCGAGCCGCTTCTCATGGGATCTCTTTTCGGGGGCGTACGACGGCGACAGGGCAGTGGGCACGATGCAGAAGACCGTGGCTGACCGAGCCCAGCAGGGCCGAGCCGAGGGTGCCGAGGCCGCGTGAGCCGACCACGACCAGATCAGCGGTACGTGAGGCATCGGTGAGAGCGGGTACCGGGTGGCCGCACAGGATCGACTCCTTCACCGAGACATCCGGGTGCTTGTCACGCCAGAGGACCAGACGCTGGCGGGCCATGCGAGATTCGCTTTCGAACGTCTCCTGCAGCAGATCGGCGTAGGTGACGGCGCGGGAGGCGAACGCCGGGGTCTGCCAGGCGTGAACGACGTGGAGCCGCGCGTCGCGCAGCCGGGCCTGCTCGAAGGCGTACTCCAAGGCGGCCTCACCGTGCGCGGATCCGTCGTAGCCGACGGCGATCTCACCGTGAACGCTCTGGGCGGCCTGCCGCACGATGACCACGGGGCCGGCCGCGTGCCCGGCGACTCCCATACCGACCGACCCGAGGACCAGGCCGGCGAAACCGCCCGATCCACGGCTGCCGAGCACGAGCGTGTCGGCGGTCTCGGATTCGCTTTTCAGCCGCTCGACCACCGCGCCGATCACCTGGTCGGTGGTCACGTCGGTCCCCGGTGCCCGCCGGCGGGCCCGAGCGGCCGCCGCGGCAAGCACTTCGTCGCAGTGCTCTCTCAACGCGTCGCTCAGGCCAGGGGCGGCATGGAAGGGGAAGTCGCCTGCCCACGGTTCACGCACGCACACGATCTTCAGGGTGGCGCCCTTTCGCGCGGCGTCATCGGCCGCCCATTCCAGCGCCGCCGTCGCGGTCACGGAACCATCGACACCGACGACGATCTGTCCGCTCATGGTCATCTCCTTGTCGGGAGCTCCGTGTCTTCCATCTCCATCTCACTGTCGGAGGCCGTCACGCGCAGCGGGCGAACGTCCCCCGCTTTCAGGACTTCCGTCCCGCCCAGGGCCGACCCCGGCGAACCATCGGGCCATCCCTGAACAGCGCCAGTGGGGGTCAGGGGATCTCGACTGCTCATGGCAGCATCACACAGCCGGGCGGCAGGAGGCTCCACCGGCGTAGGTCCCCTTCTCGTGGGACCTACGGTCATCCTGTGAGGTGCGCCGCAAGCTCGTCGGGGTGCCGTCGGGCTCCTGTCAGGGAGGACCCGCCGTCCGCTCGCGCGTATCTCTCCTCGCGCTGGGGCCTCCTGGCCGTCCGGCGAGGGACTTTCGGCACTGCGCGTTCTCACCGACAAGACGTAATGTTCGAGACAAAGGGTCTCGTCGGGCGACGTCGCCCCGATGAATGGTCCTTCCGTGGTGGAGGCATCGGCGTCGACATGATGGTCCTCCCTGCCGGAGCGGTGCAGTGAGGCGACCGCCGTGGGGGCTGCGGCGAAACTTCAGACGCGTCATCCGCATGGCCGGCGCGCCTGTGTGGAAGGAAGATGACATCGTCTCCTGTCCCCCGGGTGAGGATCCGACATATGAGAAGCCAGGGACAAAGGGAGACGTCCCATGAACGCAGTTGTGGCAGAGTCGCTGGAACCGCTCATCGCCGAGTTGCGCTCTCGTGGCTTCACCGTCGTCGGGCCGACGACGCGGGACGGAGCCGTTCGGTTCGCCGAAATCTCCTGCGCCGCGCAGCTACCCGCAGGGCGAGGTGACGAGCAACAACCCGGGCGCTACCGGCTGACCGAGCGGCACGACGATCTGGTGTTCGGTTTCGCCGCGAGCCCCGACTCGGCCAAACGCTATACCCAGCCGCCCCGGCAGCCTCTGTTCCGGATGCGTGAGGGGACGGTGGAGGAGGCGGAGGCCGAGGCGCCCCGCATCGCCCTGCTGGGCGTGCGCTCCTGCGATCTGGCCGCGATAGCCGTACAGGACCGGGTGTTCCTCGGCGGCAGGCACCCCGACCCGGCCTACCGCAAGCGGCGCGAGGCGATGCTGCTCATCGCGGTGAACTGCGCGGTTCCCGGCGGCACCTGCTTCTGCGTCTCCATGGGCACCGGACCGAAGGCCACCACCGGGTTCGACCTGGCGCTCACCGAGCTGAGCGACCCGCACCGGTTCCTGATCGAGACGGGGAGCGATCAGGGAGCGGAGATCGTCGCAGCGATCTCGCATCGGCCGGCCACCGGCGACGACGTCGTGGCCGCCGAGGAGGTCTCCCGCGTCGCCGCCACCCGAATGGGCCGCCAGGTGGACACCGACGGCATCCAGGAACGCCTGGCCGGATCCCACGACTCGCCGCGCTGGGCCGAGGTCGCCTCCCGCTGCCTGGCCTGCACGAACTGCACGATGGTCTGCCCCACCTGCTTCTGCACCACGGTCGAGGACGCCACCGACTTCACCGGTGGCGTCGCGGAGCGGACGGAGGTGTGGGACTCCTGCTTCACGCTGGACTTCTCCGAGGTCGGCGGTTCCTCCTTGCGCGGCTCGGGATCGGCCCGCTACCGGCAGTGGCTGACCCACAAGTTCTCCACCTGGTTCGACCAGTTCGGCATGTCCGGGTGCGTGGGCTGCGGCAGATGCATCACCTGGTGCCCGACCGGCATCGACGTCACCGAGGAGCTGGGATGCATCCTATGACGCCGGCGCCCTACCGGGTGCGTTCCCGCCGCCCGGATCGGGCCGACACGGTGACCTTGGCGCTCAGACCGGTCGCAGGTCCGTGCCCGCCGTTCCTGCCGGGTCAGTTCACGATGATCTACGCTCCCGGGGTCGGGGAGATACCGGTCTCGATCAGCGGCCGGGCCCGCTCCGGCGGATATGTGCAGACGATCCGCGCGGTGGGCGCGGTCAGCGGGGCGCTGTGCCGCACCCGGCCCGGTGACGTGGTGGGGGTGCGAGGGCCGTACGGCACGGCATGGGATCTGCCGTCGGCGGAGGGCCTGGACGTGGTCGTGGCCGCGGGCGGGCTCGGCTTGGCCCCGCTGCGGCCGGTCATCCGAGAGCTGACTGCTCACGGCTCCCGCTACGGCCGCATCAGCCTGATCGTCGGCACCCGCACGCCCGCGACCCTGATCTATCCCGGCGAGCTGGCCCGCTGGCGCGACAGGCACGGCATCGACGTGCAGGTCACCGTGGACCACCCCGACCTCGCGTGGGAAGGGCCGGTGGGCCTGGTCACGCGGCTGATCGACCGGATTGTCTTCGAACCTCGCCGTACGTTCGCCTTCGTCTGCGGTCCCGAGGTCATGATGCGTGCGAGTGCGGCCGAGCTGGTGCGGCGGGGCGTCGCAGCCGGACGGGTGATGCTGTCGGTGGAGCGCGACATGAAGTGCGGCGTCGGCCGCTGCGGTCACTGCCAGCTCGGCCCGCTGCTTACCTGCCTCGACGGCCCGGTGCTGAGCTACGAGCGGGCCGCGGGCCTGCTGGCCGTGAGGGAGCTGTGATGGCCAGGCCCGCGGCCACAGCCGGGCACCCGCGGCTGGCGGTGTGGAAGTTCGCCTCCTGCGACGGCTGCCAGCTCACCTTGCTGGACTGCGAGGACGAGTTGCTGTCGGTCGCCGCCGAGGTGGACATCGCCTACTTCCTGGAGGCTTCGAGCGCGGTCGGGCCCGGGCCGTACGATCTGTCGCTGGTCGAGGGGTCGATCACGACCCCGGATGACCTGCGGCGGATCCAGCATGTGCGACGCGTGTCGAAGCGCCTGGTGACGATCGGCGCCTGCGCGACCGCGGGTGGCATCCAGGCGCTGCGCGACTTCGCCGATGTGCACGAGTTCGCCTCGATCGTCTACGCCCGGCCCGACTACATCGCCACCTTGGAGCGTTCCACCGCGATCTCCGCCCACGTGCCGGTCGACTTCGAGTTGCGCGGCTGCCCCATCGACAAAAGACAGCTGCTGGAGGTCATCTCGGCGTTCCTGGCCGGCCGGCGCCCCTTCGTACCCGCCCACAGCGTCTGCGTGGAGTGCAAGTCCCGCGGCAACGTGTGCGTCACGGTGGCCCACGGGACCCCCTGTCTCGGCCCGGTCACCCAGGCCGGTTGCGGAGCGCTCTGCCCGGCGTTCAACCGGGGCTGCTACGGCTGTTTCGGCCCGATGGAGAGCCCCAACGCCCGGGCGCTCAACGCGCAGCTGCGAGAACTCGGCATGAGCACCCCCGAACTGGTGCGCGTCTACCGGACGTTCAACGCCACCGAGGAACCTTTCCGCCAGGCGGCTGAGGAGGCCGAAAGTGACGCATAAGTCGATCAGGATCGGCGGGCTGACCCGCGTGGAAGGCGAGGGATCACTGCTGGTGCGCGCCAGCGGCGGCCGCGTCACCGATCTGCGGCTGAACATCTACGAGCCGCCGCGCTTCTTCGAGGCACTGCTGCGCGGAAGGGATCACACCGAGCCGCCCGACATCACCGCCCGCATCTGCGGCATCTGCCCGGTGGCCTACCAGATGAGCGCCTGCCAGGCCATCGAGGCGGCCTGCGGGACAGAGGTGACCGGGCCCCTGCGGGACCTGCGGCTGCTGCTTTACTACGGCGAGTGGATCGAGTCGCACGCCCTGCACATCTGCCTGCTGCACGCCCCCGACTTCCTCGGCTATGACAGCGGCGTGGCCATGGCGGCCGACCACCGCCACCTGGTGGAGCGGGGGCTGGCGTTGAAGAAGGCCGGCAACGAACTGGTGGCGGCTCTCGGTGGCCGGGCGATTCATCCGGTCAACGTGCGGGTGGGCGGCTTCTACCGGGTGCCCGCCCGCGCCGAGCTCGCGCCGGTCGCCGAACGGCTGCGCCAGGCCCGCGAGGAGGCGCTGGCGACGGTGGAATGGGTGGCCGGGTTCGACTTTCCCGACGTGGAGCACGACTACCGCTTCCTCGCGCTGCACCACCCGGCGGAGTACGCCATCCTGTCCGGGACGATCGCGGTGAGTGACGGGAGCGGATTCGCGGCAGCCGACTGGCCCGCCCACATCGTGGAAGAGCAGGTGCCGCACTCCACCGCCCTGCACGCGCGGCTCGACGGGGCCGCCGGCTATCTGGTGGGCGCCCTGGCGCGCTACGCCCTGAACGGGCGGCAGCTGTCCCCGCTGGCCCGGTCGGCGGCTGACGCCGCCGGGCTCGGCCCCGTCTGCCGTAACCCGTTCCGCAGCATCGTGGTGCGAGCGGTGGAGATCCTGCACGCCTGCGACGAGGCGATCCGGATCATCGAGGACTACACCGAGCCGCAGGCGCCGTCCGTGCCGGTCGAGCCCCGTCCCGGAGTCGGTCACGGGGTCTCGGAGGCCCCGCGGGGCACGCTCTACCACCGCTACCGGATCGACGGCGCGGGCCTGATCGCCGAGGCTGACATCGTGCCTCCGACTTCGCAGAACCAGGCTCGCATCGAGATGGATCTGCGTCACCTCATCGAGCCCCGTCTCGACCTGCCGGAGGCGGAGCTGGCGGAGCTGTGCGAGCGGGCGGTACGCAACCACGACCCGTGCATCTCCTGCTCGGCCCACTTTTTACACCTTCACCTGGACCGGTGAGGTCGATCCAACCCGGGAGGGATCATGCACGCCCATGTCGTCATCGGGATCGGCAACGACTTCCGAGGGGACGACGCCGCGGGGCTGGAGGCGGCCCGGCTGCTGCGCGGCATGCTTCCCCCGGAGGTTCCCGTGATCGAGAACGAGGGCGACCCGGCCGAGCTGATCGAGGCGTGGACCGGCGCGGACCTGGCGATCGTGATCGACACGGCGGTTTCCGGCGCGCCCCCGGGCACGGTGGTCCGGCACACCGTCCTCGGTCCTTCCATCTCACGGAGGCACGCTCCACAGCCGCCCCCCGCCATCCAGCACGCCAGCTCCCACGCTCTGGGCGTCGCCGACGCGGTCGCCCTCGGTCACGCCCTCGGCCGCCTGCCTCGTGAACTCACGCTCTACACCGTTGAGGGCGCAGACTTCGGACTCGGGGCCCCGATGACGCCCGCCGTACGGCGTGCCGTCGAGGAGACCGTCGCGACGATCGCCGATCTCGTCCCGCAGAGCTCAGCGCGGCTCCGCCCCTCCTGGTAGTGCTCTGTCAGGTCAGCCTGTTGTGGCTGGTCGGGTCGGTCGGGTGATGGTTCGATGCGGGCGTGTCCCCCCGAACAGCCCGCTCATATCCGTCGGCGGCTGGAGACGTTCGTCGCTTAGGTGTTCACCCCGTCGGCCCGCTCGGATCAGCGGGTCAAGGCAGTCACCTATCTGCGGGGACTGCTGTTGGACGGCCGTCGTAAGTCGATGCAGCCGATGGCCGAGCGGCTGGGCGTGGACCACCAGGCACTGCAGCGGTCCGTCACCTCCTCCACCTGGGACTTGTGCACGGTACGGCAGCGCCTGGCCGTCCGCGCGGTGCAGGTGATCGCCCCGCACGCATGGGTGATCGACGACACCGGCTTCCCAAGGACGGCAGCGCCTCACCGGGGGTGGCCCGGCAGTACTGCGGCACGCTGGGGGCTTGTTCGTGAATAACTGTCAGAGCTGATCTGCGGGGCAGTCATCGGCGGACGTAATACGATCTTGCAGTTGCTCGAGCGTACGTGCGGGCG
>NZ_JBSFPS010000183.1:0-20537 GCF_053588315.1 Streptosporangium sp. NPDC003464
GGGCTCGCCGATCACCTGGGCGGCCGGGCCGTCCTCCACGATCACGCCGCCGTCCATGAAGACCACCCGGTCGGCCACGTCCCGGGCGAAGGCCATCTCGTGGGTGACCACGAGCATGGTCATCCCCTCCTCGGCCAGCTTGCGCATGACCGTGAGCACGTCGCCGACCCGGACCCGGAGGCGGCGCAGGCCGCCCTCTCCGGCGGCGACCGCCACGGCGGCGTCCCCCGCTTCACCGCCGTCCCGCCGAACACCGACGACAAGGTGACGGTCCCCGAGGGCTACGAGGCGGCGCCCGTGGTCCGCTGGGGCGACCCGGTGCTGCCCGACGCCCCGGCCTTCGACTTCGAGAACCAGACCGCCGCCGCGCAGGCCGCCCAGTTCGGCTACAACTGCGACTTCGTGACGTTCTTCCCGCTGGGACAGCAGCGCGGCCTGCTCTGGGTGAACCACGAGTACACCGACGAGAACCTGATGTTCCGCGGTTACAAGGGCGGCGACACCGCGACCGAGGAGCAGATCAAAATCGCGCTGGCCGCGCACGGCGGCTCGGTGGTCGAGGTCGAGCGGGCGGGCCGGTCGGGCCGGTGGACGCTGGTCACGCGGGGCCGCCGCCGCTACAACCGGCGGGTCACCGCGCAGACCCCGATGGCCTTCAGCGGCCCGGCCGCCGGGAGCGACCTGCTGAGGACCGCCGCCGACCCGGCGGGCACCAGGCCGATCGGCATGCTCAACAACTGCGCCGGCGGCACCACCCCGTGGGGGACGGTGCTGAGCGGCGAGGAGAACTTCAACCAGTACTTCGTCAACGGCAACGGCGTGCCCGAGACGCAGAAGCCGTCCCTCACCCGCTACGGCGTGAGCGCCACGGTCGGCATCCCGAGCGGCAACCGCCGGTTCGACCGGGTCGAGGAGCGCTTCGACCTGGCCAAGCACCCCAACGAGGTCAACCGGTTCGGCTGGATCGTGGAGATCGACCCGTTCGACCCCGACTCCACCCCGGTCAAGCGCACCGCCCTCGGCCGGCTGGCCCACGAGGGCGCCACCACCTCGCTGGCCAGGGACGGCCGGGTCGTGGCCTACATGGGAGACGACTCCCGCTTCGAGTACGTCTACAAGTTCGTCTCGAAGAAGCGCTACATCCCCGGCTTCGACCGGCACAACCGGACGCTGCTGGACGAGGGCACGCTGTATGTGGCCAGGTTCACCGGCGACAGCCCGGCCGCCGAGATCGACGGCACCGGCAAGCTCCCCGCCGACGGCCGCTTCGACGGCTCCGGCGAGTGGATCCCGCTGGTCACCGGGGACGTCTCGCACGTGCCGGGGATGTCCGCCCAGGAAGTCCTCGTCTACACCCGCCTGGCGGCCGACAAGGTCGGCGCGACCAAGATGGACCGTCCCGAGGACGTGGAGCGCAACCCGGTCACCGGCGGCGTCTACGTCGCCCTGACCAACAACTCCAACCGGACCCCGGCCCAGGTGGACGAGGCCAACCCGCGCCCGTCGAACAAGCACGGCCACATCCTGGAGATCACCGAGCGCCGTGACGACGCCGGCGCCACGACCTTCGCCTGGTCCCTGCCGCTGGTCTGCGGCGACCCCGGCGACCCCTCGACCTACTTCGGCGGGTTCGACAAGACCAAGGTCTCGCCGATCTCCTGCCCGGACAACGTCACCTTCGACGCCGACGGCAACCTCTGGATCTCCACCGACGGCAACCAGCTCGGCGCCAACGACGGCCTGTTCGTGATGCCGGTCCGCGGCTCCGAGCGCGGCCACCTCCGCCAGTTCCTGAGCGTCCCGGTCGGCGCCGAGACCTGCGGTCCGCTGGTCAGCCCCGACCAGCGCAGCGTCTTCGTGGCCGTCCAGCACCCCGGCGAGACCAACGGGGCCACCCCGGAGGCCCCCACCAGCCACTGGCCCGACGGCGGCACCAGCCAGCCCCGCCCGTCCGTCGTGGTGGCCTGGCACCGGCAGGGCAAGAAGATCGGCTCCTGATCTCTCCGGTGCCGCCCGCGCCGGGCACGGGCGGCACCTCCGGCCTGTCTCACGCCACCGGTACGGCGGGGCGCTCGACGGCGGTCTCCGGGCTCTCCTGGATCTCCTGGCCCTTGGGGGGCCGGGGGGTCCGCAGGGAGAACAGGCTGACCGGCACGCCCACCAGCACGATGGCCGCCGCGATGACCAGGGTGGACTGGTAGGCGGAGAGGAAGGCCGCCAGCGGCCCGGCTCCGTCCTGGAGGAGGGAGGTCTGCCGGCCGCTGAGGATCGCCCCGAGAACGGTGATCCCGAGCAGGCCGAAGATCTCCCGCGAGACGTTCAGGACGCCCGCGGCCACCCCGGCGCGGCCGGTGGGCAGCGTGCCCAGGACGGCCGTGGTGAGCGGCACCAGCAGCCCGCCGCCCAGCCCGTAGACCAGGAACCACGGCAGCAGGTCCCCGAACGCGCCGCCCTCACCGACGAAGGAGATCCCGAACACCGCCACGGCCATCAGCAGGAGCCCGGCGGCCACGGTCCGCGCGGTCCCGAGTGCGGCGCTGATCCGCGGGGCCAGGGCCGCGGTCACGGCCATCACCAGCGCCATGGGCACGAACGAGATCCCGGCCTCCATCGGTGAGAAGCCCAGCGCGTTCTGCAGGTACAGCGCGGTGAAGAAGTAGATCCCGAACACCCCGAACGACCACAGCCCCATCGACAGCGCGCCCCCGCTGAAGACCCGGGACCGGAACAGCGACAGGTCGATCATCGGCTCCCGGCTCCTGATCTCGATCACCACGAACGTCGCCGCCGACGCCACCGCGAGGCCGAACGCGCCCAGGATCTCCGGCGAGGTCCAGCCCGCGCCGTCGCCCTCGATGAGCGCGTACGTCAGCGCGGACAGCGCCAGGCTGGACGTCACCAGCCCCGGGACGTCCAGGCCGTGCCGTACCCGGTCCTGCGGGGCCACCCTGATCGCCCACAGCCCGAGCGCGAAGGTCAGGGCCCCGAGCGGCACGTTGATCAGGTAGATCCAGCCCCAGTCCCACCGTTCGCTGATGAACCCGCCGGTCAGCGGGCCGAGGGCCAGGGCCAGCGCGCCGACCGCGCTCCACAGCCCGACCGCCGTCGCGCGCTCCCGGGGGTCGGGGAAGACCGAGGTGAGCAGGGCGAGCGCGGTGGGCGTCAGGAAGGCGGCGCCGACGCCCTGCGCCGCCCGGGCGGCGATCAGGGCGGTGCCGTCCGTGGCCAGCCCGGCGGCGAGCGACGCCACCGTGAACACCCCGAGGCCGATCATGAAGATCCGCCGCCGTCCGAAGACGTCCGCCAGGCGCCCGCCGACCAGCATCAGCCCGGCGAAGACCAGGATGTAGCCGCTCACGATCCATTCCAGCCCCGAGATGCTCAGCCCCAGGTCCCGCTGGATCGTGGGCAGCGCGACGTTGACCACGTTGTTGTCCAGATAGGTCATGAAAGTGGCCAGCGAGATCGCTCCCAGCGCCCACCACTTGCGGTTATCCGTCACTCCGACTCCCTCTACGGTGTACTTGTACGGCGTACATGTACGGTGGATAGTGGAACGTGTACGGCGTATAGTTGTCAAGCGTGATGGGAAAACTGACCCGTGAGGCCGTCGTCGAGCAGGCACTGGAGATCGGCTCGGCCGAAGGTCTCCAGGCCGTGACCATCAGGCGACTGGCCCAGGAGCTCGGGGTGACCCCGATGGCGCTCTACTGGCACTTCAAGAACAAGGAACAGCTGATCATCGGGATGGCCGACCACCTGATCGAGGGGTTCGTGGTCACCGGAGACTCCGCCAGGCCGTGGCAGGAGCAGCTCCGCGAGCTGGTCATCGGCCTGATCAAGGTGCTGCGGCGCTACCCGTGCGCGGCGCCCGTGCTGGAGGAGGTGGACCACATGGCCGTGCCGAGTTTCCTGCGGGTGTGGGACACCGCCCTCGGCCTGTGCGAGCGGGCGAGGTTCTCCCCCGAGGAGAGCTGCCTGATCTCGAAATACCTGCTCCAGGGCGCGATCGCCCTGGCCGCCGGCCCGATGAACCGCCGTCCCGGCATGTCGGAGCCGGACGCGGCCGAGCGCCTGCGCCTCAAGCGCGTCACCCTCCAGTCGCTGCCGCCGGACACCTACCCGCACATCGTGAAGATGGCCGCCCCCCTCGCCGAGGGCGGCCCGGCCGAGCTCTACGACACCTTCGGCGTCGACATCCTGACGGCCGGCGTCGAGGCCATGGCGGCCCGCCTCCTCGCCGCCCGGACCACGGGCTGACCGGACCGTGCGACGGAGCAATCAGGCGGCTGGCAGGTGGGGACCCGGCCCCGTAACTTGATCGGCATGACTGATCGTCCGTTTGAACTCGTCTGCGAGGTCGAGCCGCCGACCCGCCCCGACCTCAAGCATGTCCGGCACCAGATCGGCACGCTCAGCAAGATCGCGCACTCGTTCCTGATCCCGGACAACCACATCGGCCGGGCCACGGTCTCCAGCGTCGCCGTCGCGCACGAGGTCCAGGCGATGGGCGGGCGCAGCATCGCGTGCCTCAACTCCCGTGACCGCAACCTGCTGGGGTTCCGCCGCGATCTGCTCACCGCCGCCGCCTACGGGGTCGACCAGTTCCTGTTCATCTACGGGGACAAGCCCGGCTCGGGCAACCGGACCAGTGACCTCACCGTGCGCTCGATGATCGACGAGGTGCGCTCCCTCGGTGAGGATCCCGCCTTCGCCCAGACGCCCGCCTTCCGGGTCGGCACCGCCGCCGCGCTGCGCCCGCTGCCCGCCTGGAAGCGCGCGGCCGACTTCATGTTCGTCCAGGTCAGCTTCTCGGTCGAGGCGCTGCTCCGGTGGCGTGAGGCCAACCCCGTGGACGTGCCGGTCTACGCGGGGGTGATGGTCATCGCCAGCGAGAACCACGCCCGCCGCCTGGCCGCCGCGATCCCCGACATCGACATCCCCGCCGACCTGGTGGAGCGGGTCGCGGCCGACCGGCTCGCCGGCGTCGAGGCCGCCTGCGAGCAGGTGCTGCGCATCCGCGACTCGGGCGCCTTCGACGGCGTCCACCTGATCCCGGTGGCCCGCTACCGCGAGGTCGAGTCCCGGCTGAGCGGCGCCCTCTGAGCACGGCCCCGGTCAGTCGAAGAACTGGCCGATGTCGAACCTGCGCACCTGGAGGGGGACGGAGTAACGGCTGATCACCCGGATCTTCCTGATCCGGGTCTGCTCGTCGATGGTGACCTTCACGCACTTCATGCAGACGTCGTGATATCCCGGGAGGGCGTAGTAGGAGATGGAGACGGCGCGCCGTCCGAGGCCCCTGTCGGACAGCCCCAGCCCCACCTCCCGGTAGATCCGCGTCGAGCCCTTGAGGGTGAACGCGGTGGAGCCGATGATCGCGTGGTTCGCGGTAGGGGGGCAGTGCACGAATATCCGGACGTTGTTGTTCTGGCGGGGCCACTCCGGCAGGACCCGGAGCGACGTGCGGTTCTTCAGCTCGGCGGGGATGTGGTCGCCGGTGATCGCCCCGATGCCCGCCGGTGGCGGGGTGACCGCCCCGATGCCCGCCGGTGACGGAGGGGAGGCCGTGGCCGGGAGACCCGGGCCCATCACGAGAACGGCGGTCACTCCCAACCCGATGACGGAACGCACGTGCTCCTCCTGCCGGACGGACGCCCGGGCGCTGGCGGCAGGTGCCCGCCGGGCGACGGAGCGCGGGTGACGGGGGAGGGATGGCTGAGGCGGTCCCGGTGGGACCGCGCTGACCAGGTTGTCGATCTCATTATGCCGACCGCGTCGCGCCGGGCGGGACGCCACGCTGAGGCGGCCGCCGGCCACGCCGGCCCGGAGGACGGGGCGGCGCGCCGACGCGGGAGTCCGCCCCGCCGGGCCCGCTACCGCGGAGCCGGGTCCTGTCCGGGCGGCGCGGCCCGCGCCCGGGCCAGCGCGGACATCAGGGCGCCCACGAGGGCGACGGCGAACAGGACGGCGTAGGTCTTCCGGAAGCCGTCCATGAGCTGGTCCACCGCGACGGGGGACATGCGCGACAGCGTGCCCTCGTAGACCTGGCCGCGCAGCTCGGCGCTGACCGAGCTGGTCAGGACGCTCAGGGTGAGGGCGACGCTGAGCACGATCCCGACATTCATGATCATCAGCCGGAAGCCGTTCACCAGGCCGAGGCTCCCGGCCGGCAGGGCGGTCATGACCTGGGTGGTGTTGCCGGTGAGGAAGGTGCCGCTGCCGCAGCCGCACAGGAACAGGCCCACCCCGATGATCCAGTACGGCGTGGCGGGGTCGGTGTTCAGGGCCAGGACGCCGAGCCCGGCCGCGCTCAGCAGCGAGCCCCCGACCGACAGCGCGTAGGGGGCGACGCGGCGGCCGAGGGAGCCCGCGGACGGGGAGGCCAGGGCCATGCCGACCGGGACCGGGAGCACGCCCAGGGCGGCGGTGACGGCGTCGACGCCCCTGGCCGCCTGGAAGTAGAGGGCGGCGAGCAGGATCAGCGCCGCGCGGGCCAGCGCGTTGCAGAACGAGGCGAGGTTGGCGAAGGCCAGCATGCGCTCACCGAAGAGCCGCACGTTGAGCACGGGGTGCGACGCCCTGCGCTCCACGATGACCAGGGCCGGGACGAGGGCCACCGAGACGGCGGCGCCGACGATCACGGTCGGGCTGGACAGGCCCCGCGAGCCCGCCTCGGAGAGGGCGATGAGCGCGGCCGACAGCATGGCGAAGACGATCAGGTTGCCGGAGGCGTCCACCGGCTCGCGCGGCCCCCGGGCGACCCGGCGGAGGGTGAAGGAGCCCCAGACGAAAGCGATCAGCCCGGCGGGCACGTTCACCCAGAAGATCCACTGCCAGCCGGCGGTCTCGGCGATCAGTCCGCCCAGGGTCGGGCCGGCGAGCTGGGCGACCGAGAGGGTGCCGATGTAGACGCCCATGCCCTGGCTGAGGCGGTCGGGCGGGAAGGCGTCGGTGATCATCACGGTCCCGTTGGCCAGGATCATGGCGGCTCCGACGGCCTGCACCGCCCGCATCGCGATCAGGAACCAGACGCCGGGCGACAACCCCGCCAGCAGCGATCCCACCGTGAAAAGGGCGAACCCCGCGAGGTAGACCTCCCTGCGGCCGAGCAGGTCGGCCACCCGGCCGAAGAACACCAGGGTCGCGGTGTTGACGAGCAGGAACGCCAGCAGGATCCACCCCGCGGCGAACGCGTCGGCGTGGAAGTGCCTGACCACGGCGGGGAGTGCGACGTTCAGGGTGCTCCCGGAGATGCCGATCAGCACCAGGCCGAGGCTGGTGACCGAGCAGACCCGCCACGCGTAACGGAGCCTGGAGACGTATTCGGGGGAGCCGGGCAGGTCCTGGGGGATGGAGACCATGCGCCCCAGTCTGACGCACGCGGCCCCCGGCCCCGAGGGAGATCTGCCGCCGGGCACACGCCCCGGTAGACCGGGCACACGCCCCGGTGGAGCGGTCGCGTGTCCATATCTGTGTCCGGATCTGTGTCCGGATCTATGTCCGGCCGCCTGACGGCCTGACGGTCCAACCGCCTGGCCGGCGGGGGCGGTCGTGCTGAGGCAGTCCACCGGGGTGCGGTACCCCGGTGGACGGTCGGTCTCAGCGGGCCCTTCTGCGGAGGCCCTCCATGTCATGGATGATCACTCGGCGGCGGCCGGTCTCGATCAGGCCGCGGTCCCGCAGCGAGCGCAGCGCCTTGCTGACCGCCTCGCGGGAGGCCCCGGTCCAGCCGGCCAGCTCGTCCTGGGAGAGCGGCAGCGTCACCCGCACCCCGCCGTTGACCGGCTCGCCGTACCGCTCGGCCAGCTCGACCAGCCGGGTCGCCACCCGGCCCGTGGTGTCGAACGCGCCGTACTCGACCCGCTTGCGGTCGGAGTCGCGCATCTTGCCGATCAGCGTCCGCATGAGCAGTACGGCCACCCGGCCGTGCTCCTGCAGGTAACCGGAGAAGTCGCGGACCGCGATCCCCTCGACCGGCTCCAGCGCGGTGACCGTGGCCGACCTCGGCAGGCCGTCCAGGGCGGCGAACTCGCCGAGCAGCGCGCCCGGCCCGCGTACGGCCAGGATCACCTCGGTCCCGCCGGCGGTGTGCGAGGAGACCTTGACCCGGCCGGACGTCAGCAGGAGCACCCAGTCGGCGACGTCGCCCTCGGTGCACACCACCGCGCCCCGGTCCCAGCGCCGGGGACGGCCGGCCGCGTGCAGCGCGGTGACCTCGTCGGCCGTGAGCAGGGTGGCGAACTCGCCCGGCTCGGGGGTAGGACTCACGGGCACCTCCTGGCGATGTCGGTTGCGGCTGTGCGGGCTGTGCGGAGCGGGCTGTACGAGTTGCGCGGGCTGTACGGCTGTCGCGGACGACGGACCGCTACGGCAGGCCGGACAGCACGTACGCGTGGACGGGCTGTTCCTTGCCCTTGAGGGAGAGCTCGCCCAGGGAGCGGACCCTGGGACGGGGGTCGATCTGGTCGAGGGTGCTCTGGCCGATCACGACGGTACCGGGCTCGGCGATGCCCTCCAGCCGGGCGGCCACGTTCACGCAGTCGCCCATCGCGTTGAACCCGCGCAGCTCGGGGCTGCCGATGTTGCCGACCAGCGCGAGGCCGGTGTTGATCCCGATCCTGAACCGGGGGTAGCCCGCCGTCCCGGCGGCGATCTCCTCGGCCGCCTCCTGCATGGCCAGGGCCGCCCTGGCCGCGGCGGTGGCGTGCCCCGGCTGCGGGGCGGGCGCGTTGAACAGCGCCAGCAGCGCGTCTCCCACGAACTGCACGATCGTGCCCCCGTGGCTGAGGATGATGGGTACGGCCGCCGTGTGATAGCGGTTCAGCATCTCGACGATCTCCCCCGGCGCGGATCGCTCGGAGAAACTCGTGAAGCCCTTCAGGTCGGCGAAGAGCGCGGTCAGCTCGACCAGCTCGCCGCCGAGCGCCGCCGTCCGGGGGTCGGCCAGCAGGGAGTTGGCCACGTCCGGGGACATGTACTGCCGGAACAGGGTGGACAGCTCCTGGTAGAGCCGGGCGTTCTCCAGGGAGATGGACAGCTGGCCCGCCAGCGTGGCGGCGAGCGCCTCGTCCTGCGGGGTCCTGCCCACCGGCACCTCCAGCGCGCCGGCGAGCTGTCCCTTCACGGTCAGCGGATGGACGACCGCGCCGCCGAGCCGGACGGGCTCGCCGCCGGGGAAGTCCGCCGGGCCGTACTCCCTGGACCCCATGGCGACCCGTCCGTCCGCCACCAGTGTCATGCGCACGTCGCCGTAGGCCTGCCGTACCCGGTCCAGGGCCTGGGTCAGCAGCTCCCGCTCGGGCAGTCCCACGCGGGCCTGCCTGCCCGTGTCGACCAGGGCGGCCAGCCGTTCGGACAGCTCGCGCTCGTTGGCCAGCGCCTCGCCGGCCCGGTCGAGCACCGCCGCCTGCCCCTCGGTGAGCCCGAACTTGCCCGCCAACCTCGTCGCGACCGGGACCCTGGTCTCGGCCCGGCGCCGGAGGTGGCCGACGAGCTCCTCCAGGGCGTCTTCGTACTCGGCCCTGATCCTCAGAACGGTCGCCGACAGGGCCACCGAGTCGAACACTCCCGCGCTGGTGCCCTCCCGCCGGAACTGCAGGTGGGCGCTGTAGGCGACGAACACGAAGGCGAGGGTCAGCAGCAGGTGCCACAGCCACCACGACATGTGCCAGTTGTGGCGGAACATCCCGGCGACCATCGCCTCGGCGAGCAGCGCGTAGGCGGTGATGAGGCTGACCAGCATGGCGGCCGGACGCCTGCGGTGGAGCCGGAACATCATCACGGCCGCCACCGAGTAGAGGGCGACCCCGGCCAGCTCGGCCCCTCCGAGACCGGCGCCGGCCCCGGGAGCCTGGGCGCTCAGCGCGGTGAGGCCCGGCACCAGCGAGGCGGCACCCCAGAGAGCGAGCAGCGCGGCGAGCCCGCCGCGGAGCCAGATCTGTGCTCCCAGCACGGCCCGGGCCGCCCGCTCGCTGAGCGGCAGGGCCGAGACGGCCGCGAAGACCGAGGCGACGAGGAGTCCGACCGGCTGGGAGAGGTCGAAGCCGTAGGTCCCCTTCCCAAGGATGATCTTCGGCGTGGCCAGGCCGTGCATCAGGAAGAAGCCCGCGCTGCTCAGGAAGACCAGCGAGACCAGCAGCAGCCGGGCGTCGGCCCGCCGGGCCGACGCCTGACCGATCATGACGCCCAGGACCACGTTGATCCCCGCCACGGCGATGATCAGCCAGAAATGGCTGAGGTTGTCGTGCCATTCGCCGTTCAGGTCGTCGTGGTTGGCCAGCAGCAGCCAGAGCCCGAGCATGGGCAGTGCCAGGTGGATCGCCCAGACCACCGCGCGGACCGGCTGGGTCGCCGGGGGGAGATACGGCTCGGACCTGGGGCGCTCCTCGGTCGAGGTGCCCATGAGATCGTTCGTCGGCACGGGTGGCCTCCGTGTCTGGGGATCCCGGCGGGTTCCCTGTCGCGTCCGTCCACACCCATCGGGCGGGATTCCCCCGAACGGTCCGATTATCGCGCACCCGGCTGCCGCGATCAGGAAATCGTCCGTTCCTAAACCGTTATGTCTGCCGCGCCAACCGTTGGAACGGTCTAATCGTGCAACTGGTGAATCACTGAACACACCAGGATCTGGTGTCGCAGAAAGGAAGCCCAGTGGCTTTCAAGTTGCCGGGCGGGCGCACGATCGGCGTCGTGACCGTCGGAGTGCTGGCCGGGACCCTCTTCGCGACGGGCGGCAGCGCCGTCGCGTCGGCCGGTACCGAGGTGCACGCATGTGTCAACAAGAAGACGCGCTACGCGCGGATCGTCAACGCGACGGCCGCGTGCAGGGCCACCGAGATCCGCGTGACCTGGGGTGACGGCGGTTCCCAGTCCCAGGGCGTGAACACCCAGGGCCCGCAGGGCCCCGCGGGCCGCAACGGCGCCCAGGGTCCCGCCGGCCCCCAGGGACCGCAGGGTGCCCGTGGCATCCAGGGGCTCCCGGGCAAGCAGGGCCTGCCCGGCAAGGACGGCGCCCCCGGCAAGGACGGCGCCCCCGGCAAGCAGGGCGAGCAGGGCCTGCCCGGCAAGAACGGCCAGGACGGCGCCCCGGGCAAGCAGGGCGAGCCCGGCCGTAACGGCGCCCCCGGCGAGGACGGCGAGAACGGCCGGGACGGCAAGAGCGCCTACGAGGTCTGGCTCGAACTGCCGGGCAACAGGGACAAGTCCAAGGCGGACTTCATCGCGTCGCTGAAGGGCCCCAAGGGCGACAAGGGTGACAAGGGTGACCCCGGTACGCCGGGTTCGGGTGGCGGCTCGGGCGGCGCTCCCAGCGTCACCACCTTCACCCAGCCGTTCACTTTCGGCGGCGGGGGCGGAACTCAGAGCGTGAGCTGCGGTGCGGGCAAGGTCGCCACGGGCGGTGGCTACAGCGGCGGCGGCAGCGCCTCCGGCCAGATCTACACGAGCGCGCCCAACGTCACCACCGGCACGCCGACCGCCTGGACCGTGAGCGGCAAGAACTCCAGCGGTCTCGTCTACGTGATCTGCATGTCCTCCTGATCCCGGGCGGAGCGCGACATCGGCGGAAGGCCTCCCGGACGGCTGCCGGGAGGCCTTCCCACGTCGGAGGACGGCCCTGAGAAACGGGGGCGTGGATCAGCCGAAGATGCCCGGCAGGGTGGCCGTGTGGGTCTCCCGGAGCTCGGCGACCGGGATGTCCAGGACGCCCTCGACGGTCAGTGAGGCGCCGCCGGTGGTGCCCAGGGCCTGGCAGGGTACCTCGTGGGCGGCACAGAGCTCGGCGAAGTCCGCGAAGGACTCCGGTGCCACGGTCACCAGCGCGCGGGCCGACGACTCGCTGAACAGGTCGACGAACGCGTCCTCGCCCGGCAGGGAGACCGTGCAGCCGACCCCCTGGGCGAGGCAGGCCTCGGCCAGGGCGATCGCCAGGCCGCCGTCGGACAGGTCGTGGGAGCCGGTCAGCAGGCCGCGGGAGGCGGCCTCGGCCAGGACGAGCGCCATGGCGCCCTCGGCCTCCAGGTCCGCCTGGGGCGGCAGGCCGCCGAGGTGGCCGTGGACCACGTGGGCCCACTCGGAGCCGCCGAACTCCTCGGCCGTCTCGCCGAGCAGGATGACCTTCTCGTCCGGGCCGGTGAAGCCGCTGCGCACCCGCCCGGCCACGTCGTCGATCACGCCCAGCACGCCCACGACCGGGGTCGGGTGGATCGGGGTGGACCCCGTCTGGTTGTAGAAGGAGACGTTTCCGCCGGTCACCGGCACGCCGAGGATCTTGCAGGCGTCGGCCAGGCCACGGGTGGCCTCGGCGAACTGCCACATGACCTCGGGGTCCTCGGGGGAGCCGAAGTTGAGGCAGTTGGTCACCGCGAGCGGCCTGGCGCCGGTCACCGCCACGTTCCGGTAGGCCTCGGCCAGCGCGAGCTGCGCGCCCGCGTACGGGTCGAGCCGGGCGTAGCGGCCGTTGCCGTCCGTCGACAGCGCGATGCCCCGGGTCGTCTCCTCGGCGCCCGGCATGACCTCGCTGATCCGCAGCACGCCGGCGTCGGCGGGCTGGGCCAGCACGGTGTTGCCGCGGACGTAGCGGTCGTACTGGGAGGTCACCCACTCCTTGGACGCCAGGTTCGGCGAGCCGAGGAGCTTCAGCAGCGTCGCCCGCAGGTCGTCGGGGCGGGCCAGCCGGGCCGGGGTGTCGGCGTTGAGCGCCGTCTGGCCGGCCGGCTCGTGGAACGGCCGCTCGTAGACCGGGCCCTCGTCGGCCGCGGTGCCCGGCGGGATGTCCACGATGGTCTCGCCGTACCAGGTCATCACCAGACGGCCGGAGTCGGTGACCTCACCGATCACGGTGGCCGGGATGTCCCACTTGGTGCAGATCGCCATGAAGGCATCGATGTCGTCGGGGGTGACGACGGCCATCATGCGTTCCTGCGACTCGCTCATCAGGATCTCTTCGGGCCGCAGCGACGGGTCGCGCAGCGGGACCAGCTCCAGCTTGACGTCCATGCCGCCGGTGCCCTTGGCCGCGAGCTCGGTGGTCGCGCAGGAGACGCCGGCCGCGCCGAGGTCCTGGATGCCGACGACCACGTCCGCCTGGTACAGCTCCAGGCAGCACTCGATCAGCAGCTTCTCCATGAACGGGTCGCCCACCTGGACGCTGGGGCGCTTGGCGTGCGACTCGTCCTCGAACGTGGCCGAGGCCAGGACGGACGCGCCGCCGATGCCGTCGGGGCCGGTCAGCGCGCCGAACAGCACGACCTTGTTGCCCGGCCCGGGGGCGGTCGCCAGCTTGATCTGGTCCTTGCGGAGCAGGCCCACGCAGAGCGCGTTGACCAGCGGGTTGCCGATGTAGCAGGGGTCGAAGACGACCTCGCCGCCGATGTTGGGCAGGCCCAGGCAGTTGCCGTAGTGGCTGATGCCCTCGACCACACCGGGCAGCACCCGCCGGGTGTCGTGGGCGTCGGCCGCGCCGAACCGCAGCGCGTCCATCACCGCGATCGGCCGCGCGCCCATCGACATGATGTCGCGGACGATGCCGCCGACGCCCGTCGCCGCGCCCTGATGCGGTTCGACGTAGGACGGGTGGTTGTGCGACTCGATCTTGAAGGTGGCCGCCCAGCCGTCGCCGATGTCGACGACGCCGGCGTTCTCGCCCATGCCGACGAGCAGCGCCTCGGACTCGGGGGCCTTGGTGCCGAACTGCCGCAGGTGCACCTTGGAGGACTTGTAGGAGCAGTGCTCGCTCCACATGACGCTGTAGATGGCCAGCTCGGAGCTCGTGGGCCGGCGGCCGAGGATGTCGCGGACCCGCTCGTACTCGTCGAGCTTCATGCCCAGCTCGGCGTACGGCTGGCGCTCGTCGGGGGTGCCCTCGGCCCGCTCGACGGTGTCCAGGTTCGGGTCGGGCGCCTGGCCGCCACGCTTGTCGGCTCGCTCGCTCACAGGTTCACCAGCTTCTTCAGGATGGAGGAGAAGAACCCCCGGCCGTCCGTGCTCGGAGCGCCGGTGAGGTCCTCGACCGCGTGCTCGGGATGCGGCATGAGGCCGACGATGTTCCCGGCCTCGTTGCGGATGCCCGCGATGTCGTTCAGGGAGCCGTTGGGGTTGCCTCCGACGTAGCGGAAGACGATCTGGCCGTTGCTCTCCAACGCGCCCAGGGTCGCCTCGTCGGCGACGTAGCGGCCCTCGCCGTGCTTGACCGGCAGCACGATCTCCTGGCCCTCGGTGAAGTCGGACGTCCACGGGGTGGCGGTGTTCTCCACCCGGATGCCCTGGTCGCGGCAGACGTAGTGCAGTCCGGCGTTGCGCATCAGCGCGCCGGGCAGCAGGTGGGCCTCACAGAGGATCTGGAAGCCGTTGCAGGTGCCCAGGACGGGGAGCCCGGCCCTGGCGGCGGGGATCAGCTCCTCCATCAGCGGCGCGAACCTGGAGATCGCCCCGCAGCGCAGGTAGTCTCCGTAGGAGAACCCCCCTGGCAGGAAGACCGCGTCCACCTTCTTGAGATCGGGATCGGCGTGCCACAGCGGGACGGCTTCGCCGCCCGCGTGACGAACGGCGCGGGCCGCGTCCTGATCGTCAAGAGTTCCGGGAAAAGTGACGACGCCCACGCGGGCAGCACTCATGACAGCGTTCCCCTCCACAAACGAGCGCCGCGCCGACATCTCACACATCGGATGGCGGTCTGCGGCGGTGCGCCCAGGCTATCCGCTCCTGGGCGAGAGGTCACACGCGGAGCGGTCCGATCACACAGCTCACCGCCCGGGGACCGGCCCGCGGCTTGGAGGATCGCACAACGGCGGGTCGCGCCGTACCGGCCGGAGGAGGCGTCCGGAGGGCCGGTGCGGGGCCGCGTCGGCGACCGGACGACAGCCGTACGGCGGCCGCCCGGCGGCGCTCACACGGCGGTCACACGGCGGTGAGCATCTGGCGGCGGAGGAAGGCGGCGTCCTCGTCCCAGTCGAGGTGCTTGCGCAGATGCACGGTGGTGCCCCGGCCGGGCGCGATGTCGAAGGAGATCTCGTCCACCACGGCCTGCATGATGAGGATGCCCCGGCCGTTCTCGGTGTCGGCCGGGGGGTAGTGCTCGGGCATCCGCGTGAGGCCGTGGCCCCTGTCGATGATGCGGACGTCGCAGCGGCCGTAGCCGATGGCGGCCTCGACCTCGTAGCGGTTGGCGGGCCCGCCGTGGCGCACCGCGTTGGCGCACGCCTCGGTGACCGCGAGGAGGATGTCGGACACGCAGTCCTCGGTGACGCCGAGTGAGCGCAACGAGTCGCCCAGCGCTCTGCGGACCATGGGAATGCCGATGGCTTCCCTCGGCAGAGCCAACGAGAACTCGATATCCACCGGATCCCTCCCGGGGCCAGACGTCACCCTGTCAAGGTTTCCCCTCAGAATCCGGGCTAACCGCAAAATAACCTTAATGTTATTTACTGTTGGTCAAGCCGTGGGATTATGACACATCCAGAGTGTGATTTACCCGGACGTAAGGAAACGCTCTGTGGGACGTATGACGGTTTACGGCTCCACAGAGACCGCGTAGTCCTCGATCACGGTGTTGGCCAGCAGGGTCTCGGCCATTTTGCGGACCTCGGCGAGCGCGGCCTCGTCGGCGGGGCCTTCGAGCTCCACCTCGAACCGCTTGCCCTGCCGTACCGCCGAGACACCGGAGAAGCCGAGCCGCGGCAGTGCCCGGGCGATCGCCTGGCCCTGCGCGTCGAGAATCTCGGGCTTGAGCATGACGTCGACGATGACGCGCGCCACGGTGTTCCTCCTGGTTGCAGCGGGGACGGTCCGGCGTCTCAAGGGTAACGGGCTTCTCCGGCAGTTCGTCGCCGGGTCCGGGCTCCCTCTGTGCGAGGGTAAAGCGGGGTCCAGCGGGAACGGGGAGCGTATGGATGCCGGGGTGGGGCTTGCGCACAGGTATGTGACCTCTGCCACGATGTCCACAAACGCAAGCGAACCACCACCAAACGGGTCGTATGCGTGGCTAACCGGCCGGACGGTGGTGGCGAACCCATCTCGACGGCCCCGAGCACACAGGAGCGGCACGTGACAGCCGAGGCCCCTCGTGGTGCGGAAGCACCCCCGGAGCTCGTCCAGTTGCTGACCCCCGAAGGGGAGCGGGTCGAGCATCCCGACTACGACATCGATCTGACGCCCGAGGAGATCCGCGGGCTCTACCGGGACCTGGTCCTGGTCCGCCGCGTCGATCTGGAGGCGGTGGCCCTGCAGCGCCAGGGCGAACTGGGCCTCTGGGCCTCCCTGCTCGGCCAGGAGGCCGCGCAGATCGGCTCGGGCCGGGCGCTGGCCGAGACGGACATGGCCTTCCCGACCTATCGCGAGCACGGCGTGGCCTGGTGCCGGGGCGTGGACCCGGTGAACCTGCTCGGCCTGTTCCGCGGCGTCAACCACGGCGGCTGGGACCCGGCCGAGCACAACTTCCACCTGTACACGATCGTGATCGGCAGCCAGACCCTGCACGCGGTCGGCTACGCCATGGGCATCCAGCGCGACAGCGCCGAGGCCGCCACCATCGTCTACTTCGGCGACGGCGCCACCTCGCAGGGAGACGTGAACGAGTCGTTCATCTGGGCGTCGGTGTTCAACGCCCCGGTCGTGTTCTTCTGCCAGAACAACCAGTGGGCCATCTCCGAGCCGCTGGAGAAGCAGTCCCGCATCCCGCTGTACCGCAGGGCGAGCGGGTTCGGCTTCCCGGGCGTCCGGGTCGACGGCAACGACGTCTTCGCCTGTCTCGCGGTCACCCGCAAGGCGCTGGCCGACGCCAGGTCCGGGCAGGGCCCGGTGCTGATCGAGGCGTTCACCTACCGGATGGGCGCGCACACCACCTCCGACGACCCGACCCGTTACCGGGTGGCCAGCGAGCTGGAGGCGTGGAAGCTCAAGGACCCGATCGAGCGGGTCCGCGCCTACATGTTCAAAAACCAGATCGCCGACCAGGACTTCTTCGACGCGGTCGACGCCGAGGCCGACGAGCTCGGCCGGGACGTGCGCAAACGCTGTCTCGAACTGCCCGATCCCGGGCCGCTGGCGATCTTCGATCACGTCTACGCGGAGCCGCACCGGCTGATGGACGAGGAGCGCGCCCAGTTCGCCGCCTACCTGGAGGGGTTCGAGGGATGACGACTCTCACGCTGGGCAAGGCCCTCAACGAGGGCATGCGCAAGGCCATGGAGGACGACCCCAAGGTCCTCATCATGGGCGAGGACGTGGGCAAGCTCGGCGGCGTGTTCCGCGTCACCGACGGGCTGCAGAAGGACTTCGGCGAGCAGCGGGTCATCGACACCCCGCTGGCCGAGTCGGGCATCATCGGCACGGCGATCGGCCTCGCGCTGCGGGGATACCGCCCGGTCTGCGAGATCCAGTTCGACGGGTTCGTCTTCCCCGCCGCCGACCAGATCATCACCCAGCTCGCCAAGATGCCGCTGCGGTCGCTGGGGAAGGTGAAGCTGCCGGTCGTGGTGCGGATCCCGTGCGGCGGCGGCATCGGCGCCGTGGAGCACCACAGCGAGTCGCCCGAGGCGTACTTCACCCACACCGCCGGCCTGCGGGTCGTGGCCTGCTCCAACCCCGTCGACGCCTACACGATGATCCAGCAGGCGATCCGGTGCGACGACCCCGTGGTCTTCTTCGAGCCCAAGCGGCGCTACTGGGAGAAGGCCGAGGTGGACACCTCCGCCGACGCCGCCGGCTGGACGCCCTTCGACCAGGCCCAGGTGGTACGGCCGGGCACCGACCTCACCCTTCTGGCCTACGGGCCGATGGTCAAGACCTCCCTGGAGGCCGCGGCGGCGGCCGAGGAGGACGGCCGGTCCGTGGAGGTCATCGACCTGCGCTCCCTCAACCCGCTGGACATCGAGCGGGTCGAGGAGTCGGTCCGCAGGACCGGGCGCTGCGTCGTGGTGCACGAGGCGCCGGTCTACAACGGCTTCGGCGCCGAGGTGGCGGCCCGGGTCATCGAGAGGTGCTTCTACAACCTGGAGGCCCCGGTGCTGCGCGTCGGCGGGCCGTCCACGCCCTACCCGCCCTCCAGGCTGGAGGATCACTACCTGCCCGACCTGGACCGGGTCCTCGACGCCGTAGACCGCGCGTTCGCGTTCTGAGAAGGGGAGACGATGAAGGAGTTCAAGCTCCCCGACGTGGGCGAGGGGCTGACCGAGGCCGAGATCGTCCGCTGGCACGTCAAGGCCGGTGACCAGGTCAAGGTCAATCAGATCATCGTGGAGATCGAGACCGCCAAGGCCGTCGTCGAGCTGCCCTGCCCGTTCGACGGCGTGGTGGCGGCTCTGATGGCCGAGGAGGGCGAGACCGTCGACGTCGGCAAGCCGATCATCTCCGTCGACGACGGGACCGGCGGCGGAGCCGCCCCGGCCTCCGCCCCCGAACGCGGGCAGGCGCTGGCCGAGGACATGGTGCCGGCGCTCCCCAAGGAAGAGCGCCAGCCCGTCCTGGTGGGCTACGGCGTCAAGATGGGCGCCGCCAAGCGCCGGCCCCGCAAGGCGCCGCCGTCCGCCCCCTCCGCGCCGTCGACCCCCTCCGCTCCGTCCGCGGGCCCGCCGGCCGCGCGGGAGAACGGGCCGGTCACCGGTACCGCCGCCGCGCCCGCCGCGCCCTCCGCGCCCTCCGGGACCGCCGCGTCCGTGAGGCCGGGCGCGGCGCTGGCCAAGCCTCCGGTGCGGAAGCTGGCCAAGGACCTCGGGGTCGACCTGACCACGCTCACCGGGACCGGCCCGCAGGGCTCGATCACCCGGGACGACGTCCAGTCGGCGCTGGAGGCGGCCGCCGCCCCGGCGGTGGCGCACGCCGTACGGACGGGTGAGGAGCGGATCCCGGTCAAGGGGGTGCGGAAGGCGACCGCGCAGGCCATGGTGGCCTCCGCGTTCACCGCGCCGCACGTCACCGAGTTCCTTCAGGTGGATGTGACCGAGACCATGGACGCGGTCGGGCGGCTGCGACGGCTGGCTGACTTCGCCGAGGTCAAGGTGTCGCCGCTGCTCCTGGTGGCGAAGGCGGTGCTCGTCGCCGCCCGCCGGTATCCGATGATCAACTCGGCGTGGGACGAGGCCGCGCAGGAGATCGTGGTCAAGCACCACGTGAACCTGGGCATCGCCGCCGCCACCCCCCGCGGCCTGCTCGTCCCCAACGTCAAGGACGCCCACGCCATGTCCCTCCCGGACCTCGCCAGGGCCCTCGGCGCCCTCGCCGAGACCGCCCGGGCGGGCCGGACCCAGCCCGCCGACATGGCCGGCGGCACGATCACGATCACGAATGTGGGCGTGTTCGGGGTGGACGCGGGCACCCCGATCCTCAACCCCGGCGAGTCGGCGATCCTGGCGTTCGGTCAGGTCAGGGACATGCCGTGGGTGGTGGACGGGCAGATCGTGCCCCGCAAGGTGTGCACGCTGGCGCTCTCCTTCGACCACCGGGTCGTGGACGGGGAGCTCGGCTCGCTGTTCCTGCGTGACGTCGGCGCCATGCTGGAAGACCCCCTCCGGATGCTCGCCTGGAACTGAAGTCCCGCTGGGGAGCTCCCCTGGTCGGAGCCTCCTTTCAGCCGCGGCCCCGCCGGCCGGAGTCCCGATGACCGGGGCTCTCGTCCGTGATCTGGGCCGCGGTCGCAACCGCCACGAGCCCGCTCCCCCTCCCGGGGAGCGGGCTCGTGTGTTCATGCGTTGATTTAATGTTCATTTACTGCCCCGTGGTTCCGATGACTTCTTATGAAGAATTTATGGGATATGCGGGGTACTCAGGTCGGCCTCTCCGCCGCGCGTACCGATGACCTTCGCGTGAATCATGAAGACCTGTGCTTGGCATTTGTCCGGGCCGGGCTTTACGGAGAATCCCCCGGGTTGGGGGGGAGATGGACGGCGGCGGAAAGCCGGTAGAGGTGTGTCCGCCCGGTCGCGGAGGGGCTGCCGCGCAGCCGGTAAAACATGTCCAATACGTCCCAAATTCGATGGTTAGTGCACATGTGGGTGCTATTGTCGTAATTGCAAGTCCCGCGAAAGAACGGTCAGAAGGGAAAATCAATGAGACTGAACAGGCTCTTCCCGGCTAACCGCGCCCCGCTCGGCTGGGGCGGATGTCGTCGTCGTCGCTGCGGTTGCGGCGGCTGGGGCGGCGGCTGGGGCGGCGGCTGGTGGTGGTAACCAGCTCGAATGAGAGCCGGCGGGTCACCCGCCGGCTCTCGCTCACTGCTCCCGCCGCTCTCCCCCCGCCGGACGGGTCCGGCCCGGCGGACGCCTCTCCGCCCCCGGTCGCCCCGGTGGTCTCCATCCGGGACACCTTCCGGCGGTTCTGGCCCTACACCCGTGGCGTCCGCAGGCTCTTCGCGGCCGGGGTCCTGCTGGCGATCGTGGCGGCGCTCTGCGAGGTCGGCGCGATCTGGCTGTTCGGGTTCATCACCGACGAGGTCCTCAGCCGCCAGAACCTGGGGGCGTTCTGGACCCCCGCACTCATCTGGCTCGGCCTCGTGGTCGTCGCGGGCGCGGCCTCCTTCACCGGCGCCTACGCCACGGCCCTGG